>JAFQPT010000130.1 GCA_017411665.1 Oscillospiraceae bacterium
CGGCATATGTCCTTGGAGGTGATGCCCAGCGTGTTGATCTCACGGGCTGCGTAGATCTCTGCCAGTTAGGTGATATCGGGCCGCTTCTTCTGCTGTAAGAAATCATCGAACAGGGCTGCGGTACGGGTGTAGGTATGGGGCTGGAACACCACGATATTGCGCTTGTAGCCCAGCTGCTGGACAGCGTCCAGAGTGGCCTGCAGCTCACCGGGATGGTGTGCATAGTCGTCGTAAACGTCTGCGCCGTTGTACTTGCCCTTGTACTCGAAGCGGCGGCCTGCGCCGATGAAGCCTGCCAGACCGTACTTGATGGCGATGGACTTGATGCCCAGATGCAGGGAGGCTGCTGCCGCTGCCAGTGCATTGCGGATGTTGTGCATGCCGGGCACGTGCAGGGTCACGTCAGTGACCTTATCACCGTAGGCATACAGATCGAACATGCTCTTTGCGCCGGAGAAACGGATGTTGTCTGCGTAAACGTCCGCATTCTTGTCAATGCCGAAGGTCACGACCTTGCGGTCGATGCCTGCAATGGAGTCCATGGCGTTCTTGTCTTCGAAGTTGACCACGATGCAGCCGTCCTCGGGAACGGATTCGGCAAACTTATGGAAGCTGGCCTCGATGGCGGGCAGAACTTCCTTGAAGTAGTCCAGATGGTCTTCTTCCACGTTCAGAATGACTGCAACGGTGGGGAAGAAATTCAAGAAGGAGTCATAATACTCGCAGGATTCCAGTACGATGGTATCCCCGTGACCGATGCGGTGACCTGCCTTCAAAATGGGCAGAGTGCCGCCAATCATAACGGTGGGGTCCTTTTCCGCCGCCATGAGGATGTGGGTGCACATGGAGGTGGTGGTAGTCTTGCCGTGGGTACCGGAAATGCACAGCGCATTCCGGTAATATGTCATGATTGCGCCCCATGCTTCCGCACGTTCGAATACGGGAATACCCATTTCGTGTGCGCGGACGATTTCGGGGTTATCGTCGTGAACCGCCGCGGTACGTACGATAAACGCGGTGTCGGGTTCGATGTTATCGGCAAAGTGACCGTAATAGATTTTCACACCCAGCTCTTCCAGATGTGCGGTCTTGTCGCTGTGGGCCATATCGGAGCCGGTGATGGGCATACCCGCACCTGCCAGCACTTCCGCCAGAGGGCTCATGCTGACCCCGCCGACACCAATCAGATGTCCCTTGCTGCGTGCTCTCAAATATTGATCAAAAGCTGTCATTGGCAGCCTCCTAATTGTTATTTTCATTCTTTCGTATTATAATAGTTTTGGAGCCATAAAACAAGGGCTCAGCAGGATTTTCCCCTTTTTTCTGCAAGAATCCACAGAATGATTTCCAAATAAAGGTGACCTTATGAACAACATTTTCAGAATTCCCCCTCAAATTCTATATATTTTGCAGACATTGGAACAGGCGGGACACTCTGCCTATCTGGTAGGCGGCTGCGTCCGTGACCACCTGCTGGGCAAGGCGCCCAACGATTTTGACATCTGTACCTCTGCCCGTCCCGAGGAAACCATGGCGCTGTTTGACCGCTGCATCCCCACAGGTATCGCCCACGGCACCGTCACTGTATTGTATGACGGGATGGAGTCGGAAGTCACCGTATTCCGTAAGGAAGCGGACTATTCTGACCACCGTCACCCCGACGGTGTGGAGTTTACCGACGATTTGAAGGAAGACCTCTCCCGCCGTGACTTCACCATCAACGCCATGGCCATGGACTGCCGCGGTATGCTGCAGGACCCATGGGGCGGTCAAGCCGATTTGCAGGCAGGCATCATCCGCTGCGTAGGCGACCCCCGTCAGCGTCTGCAGGAGGACGCACTGCGCATGCACCGCGGCCTGCGGTTTTCCGCCCAGCTGGGCTTTGTCATTGAACCCGAGACCCTGCGTGCCATCGCAGCAAATGCCCCCTATAGCCGTTATGTGGCGGCTGAGCGAATCCAGGCAGAGCTGACCAAGACTCTGCTGTCCGCCCGTCCCGAAAAGGCAGGCAGCATGATCGCTCTGGGGCTGCTGGAGCACATCATCCCCGAGCCTGTGACGGGTGACCTGCGCACCCTGCATTATGTTGCCCCTGTCAAGCACCTGCGATACGCGCGATTCCTGTATCTGCTGGAGGGCTGCGATGTCGAGCAGGTCCTGCGGAATTTGAAACTGGAAAAGATCATCATCCGCTCCGTCACCCGCGCAATCGCGGCCGCAAAGGCAGGACTGCCAAGCACGGTCACGGAGATGAAGCAGCTCATGAGCCGCGAGGACGAGCTGACCGTGGAATGTGTATGCGCCTGCGGAGAGTATGACCGGCTGATCGCCCTGCGGGACGGCGTCCTCGCATCGGGTGAGCCCTACCTTCTGCGCCATCTTGCAGTAACGGGCAGTGACCTCATCAAGCTGGGCATCAAGGGCAGCATGACAGGGGAAGCTCTCCGCAAGCTGCTGGATGCAGTGATTGAGACCCCTGCGCTGAACGAAAAAGAAACACTGCTGAAAATGGCAAAGAAATATCCCCCCTGTCCCTTCGGGACATCCCCCCTTTAGGCAAGGGGGGCTAAATAGGGGCGAGCCGCGCTCGCCCGCTGCGACCTTTCCGCTCCCTTCCCAAGGGAAAACTACTTCTCAAAAGGATGTGTTCCTATGTCTGAACCTACAACCAAACAACAAGCCTTTTTAGATCTGCAAGCAGCCGCCGCAGGCTGCACCGCCTGCGCACTGTGTGAAACCCGCACTCAGGTAGTCTTCGGTGTGGGCAACCCCGATTCCCCCGTGCTCATCGTAGGCGAAGGCCCCGGCGAGCAGGAGGATTTGCAGGGTGAGCCCTTCGTAGGTGCAGCGGGACAGCTGCTGGACGATATGCTGCGCCTCATCGGTCTCGACCGCACCAAGCTGTATATTGCCAACATCGTCAAGTGCCGTCCGCCCCGCAACCGCGACCCGCTGAAGGAAGAGCAGGATGCCTGCACCTACTGGCTGGACGAGCAGCTGCGTATTATGGACCCCGAGGTGATTTTGTGTCTGGGCCGCGTTGCCGCCCAACGGCTGATTCAGCCCAACTTCAAAATCACACAGGACCACGGCAAGTGGTATCGCAAGGGCCCGCAGCGGCTCATGGCCATTTATCACCCCTCCGCACTGCTGCGGGATGAGCACAAGCGGCCCGAAACCTTTGCCGACCTGCGGGAATTCCGCAGATATGTGCGAGACTTCTACCCCCACCTCTACGGAAAGGACTTCGACGGCAATGACATCTGACTACACCATCCGTCTGCTGACCATGGCGGACGCACCCCAAGCCGCCGGGCTGTGGTCTGCGGTATTCGGTGATGAGGAATCCGTAGTACTGGAATTTTTCCGCCTGTTTGGCACTCAGCAGAGCTTCGGTGCCTGCGCGGAAATGGACGGTACCATCGCCGCCGCGGCCTACGCCCCCGAGGGTGTGGACTACATCTTTCCCGACGGCAGCAGCCATGAAGGGGTCTATCTCTACGCAGTCGCCACCCACCCCGACCATCGGGAGCGGGGACTGGCACGAAAGGTATGCACCCTGCTGAAAGAAACGGCACTGCAGCAGGGCAAGTCCTATCTCTTCACCCGCCCCTCCGAGGAGAGCCTGTATGCATGGTATGAGGAGAAAATCGGTGCCGTGCCTGCCATGGGCTGTGAAGCACTTGCCTTTGAAAAAACGGAAGATGCTCCTCTGCCCTGCTCCCGTCTGACCGCAGAAGAGTATCTCGCTCTGCGCCGCAGCTGCCTGCAGGGCCTTCCCCACGCAGACCAAAGCCTTGACTGGTTGCTCTGGGAGCAGTCCCTCCACAATGCCTACGGCGGCGGGTTTTACGCAGTGGGTGACTGCATTGCGGATGTGTATTGTGACGGCAGTGCAGTCCATGTCAACGAGCTGCTGCCCCATCCCACCCCACAGACGGCAGAGACTGTGTGCCAAGCACTTATGTCCCATCTGGGGGCAGGCAAATGCACCTGTATAATCCACGGAACAGACCGTTATGTTTCCGCAGCAGCCCTTTCGGAAGCACTTCCCCCGGAAAACGGCTGGTTCGGCCCCTGTTACGGATAAAAAACGCACTGAGCGATTTATCAAAGTTTGAAGGATCCCCCCTTACTAAGGGGAGCCTTTCATGTTGTTAAATTCGCATTTCTCGAGCCGTATCCCCTCTGCATTTTGCCTATTTTTCACAAAGGATTTTTGTTCATAAATGAATTTTTGGTAAACAAGACCAAGAAAAAACGGGATTTAATACTTCTGTAACAATTTCAACCTTTTTTACGTAACATCTTACGGGTACACTATACTCAACAAGACAAGAATCGCTTATTTCATCTTTTTCATTTTATCCTCATCCTATCGCGAATGCCCCGTGGTCTCCACGGGGCATCTTGCTTTTCGTAAAATAAGCCCCCCTTGCCTAAAAGGGGGGTGATTGAGCGAAGCGAAATCGGGGGGATTCAGTCACAGATTTGTTCCACGACAGCATTCTTTTGTAAAAAGCCCATACCATCTTTTTACATTTTCGCTGCAAATCTCTGCGAAGCGGCAGGCGGCAGATTGCCGCCCCTACAATTTTTGCAGGCCGTTTCGTTCCTCCGCCATTCTCTGTCATTCTGAGGGAACAACATGACCGAAGAATCTCAAACACACGATCGGATTTCAGTCTGTCCGCACCTTTGAGATCCTTAGCCGATGTTATAAGGTAGAGCCATCGGCAGACCCTCGCTTATTATGCGAGGGCCCGCTGCGCTGTGCTCCACTCAGGATGACAGACACCGGGAACGCAAACAAATATCTCGCCTCTACAAATGGAATCTCCCCTTATAATCCCCCTCCGTTTCGGGCAGACTACTCCTAAAAATGAAAGGAGTAACCGCTTATGGAACCCAACTGGCTGAAAGGGCCCATGCCCTTCGAGCTGGGCATGGCTCTGGTGGAAAACCCCGCCGCGCTGGAAAAATACGCCGCACTGGGCAGAGCCGAAAAGCAGCTGTTCATCGACAACGCAGGCAATACCGGCAGTCGATCCCAAATGCAGGCCTATGTGCAGCAATTTATGAGCCACTGATTGCCCCAAAAGTCAATTCACCGCAGTGACGAATCGGATTGGTGATTTTTAGTCCATTCCACAAAAATCACCAAAAATACAAGGTTGTATGCAACTGCATATTGCATTGTATGATTAGTGTGCTATAATCTGAGCCAACAACAACTATGATTTCGCCTGAAAGGGGCTTATATATCATGAACGAAATCGAAAGCGCACTGATTGAATTTGTTACCCGCCACTTTGCTGTTGACTCCCTGCGACTGGGCATGGATCTGAGCGAAGATCTGGATCTGAGCGACGGCGATATCTACGAAATCGTCAGCTTTGCAGAAGACAACTGGGAAATCGACTTCCCCTCCGACTTCGAATGTGACACACTGGGTGACATTGCCGAATACGTCGAAGACAACATTTAAGGACGTACACAACAAAAGACTGCTGCATCCCTGTGCAAGCAGTCTTTTTTCTTGTATCCGAACTTTCCCGATGCTACAATAAACATTAGATTTGAAGCTCCAAGGAGTATCTGATATGAACATTTTTAAGAAAGTGCTGCGCTGGCTGCTGCCTGTACCTCTGATTCTGGGCACGGTTGGCTTTCTGCAGCAGGGGCAGCCGCTGAACGATGCCCTGTTTACGGCGGTCACCCTGTACGCCATGGGCTACGGTGACGGCGGCAACTGTCTGCCGGTGGAAATTGCACGCTGGGCTGCACCGATTATGACCGCAAGCGGACTGGTGCTGCTGGTATCTCAGCTGCAAACGCGGCTGCGCAGTTTCTTCCTGTATCTGCGCGGACAGGCTGTGGCGGTTTACGGCGGCAACGAGGAAGCCGCACAGCTGCTGCGTCTGCTGGATGACCGCGGCATCGAAGGCAGAGACACCTTCGTCAAGGCCCAAACCTACATACTGACGGGCCCCGAAGCAGACAACCTTGCCTTTTACCGCCGCCACCGCCGTCAGCTGGAGCACAGCAGCGTGTATCTCAAGTGCAGCAGTCTGCCTGCACAGGCCACCGCACCTGCCAATCTGCGTCTGTACTGCCCCGAGGAAACCGCTGCCCGTCTTTTCTGGCGGCAGAGCGACATCCTCGCCCTGTCCAAAGCCCACGCACACTCCATGGACATCGTCATTGTGGGGTTCGGGCTCTTGGGTGAGCACCTGCTGACTACCGCTTTGCAGCAGAATATCTTTTCTCCCGACCAGACAATCACCTATCATATTTTCGGAGACGACAACGGCTTTGCCGCCACCCACCCCCAACTGAAGGAAATCAGCGACCCTGTCCGATTCCACAGCGAGCCCTGGTACACACAGCTGCCGCTTCTGGAAGGCGCTGCCATGGTCATCGTGGCGCAGCAGCAGGAGCAGACCGCACTGGTGAACACGCTGATGGACACATTGACCCGCGATACTCTGCACATCCTCGCAGCGGATGACTTCGTGTTCGAGATTCTGGACGGACGTTCCCGCATGAAGCTGTTTTGCTGGGAGCAGGAAGCAGTCACCCCCGAGCTGATTTTCAGCACAAAGCTGTATGAGGATGCCATGGCACTGAATCTGGCCTACGCTGTTCGCTACACAGGCAGCACCCGCACCGCCGAAGAGGAATGGGCCGACCTCAACGGCTTCACCCGCTACTCCAACATCAGCTCCGCCGACTATTTCAAGATGCTGTGCGCACTGCTGCGCAGTGAAGGCCAGCCCGAAGATTTTAACGCGCTGTCCGATGCATGGAAGCAGCGTCTGTCCGAGCTGGAGCACATCCGTTGGTGCCGCTATCACTACCTTAACAACTGGCGCTGCGGCACTCCCGCAGACGGCAAAGCAAAGGATGCCGCCAAGCGCATCCATCGGTCTCTGATTCCCTATGCAGCCCTCAGCGACGGGGAAAAGGCCAAGGATTTGGACAATATCGCTTTGATGTTTGCCCTCTCAGAAAACTAACCCCCGACGGGTGCCATAAAAACAGGCACGGCATTGATTTGCCGTGCCTGTTTTCGTTTTTCCGTACACCCATTCCCCTGCAAACGAAATCAGTCGCCGGAGGGGCTGTACAGTTCGCCGTCCACAGTGCCGTTTTCATCGAATACGGGAGTGGTGTCATCGGGAATGTCGTCTTTGGGAGGTGCCACGTAGAGGTTGATGTCTACGTCACCGTTGATGCCGTCAACCTTACCGGTGAAGGTGTACTGCCAAATGGAGTGTTCATAGTAGAAGTCGGAGTAGTCTCCTTCCCCTGCAAACCAGAAGGTCACATCGGGCAGCTGCGCCAGATTATACAGGTAGTAGCCCATGTGACGGTTGAAGTATACGCCGGGCTGATAGCCTGCTTCGCGAATGACGTCGGTGAAGTACATCGCGCAGTCGGAAACGGTCTTGCCGTCCAGACCCTTGGTACGGGAATTTTCGTTGCCGGTTTCTTCCCAGTCAAACACAACGGGCATGGTAATCTTGTCCTTGAACTCTTCCAGAACAGCGGTGACGTAATATGCTTCCGCAACTGCTTCTGCGCGGCAGGTAGCCTGAGAGAAGAAGTAGACGCCGACCTTCAGACCTGCATTGGTGGCCTTGGTCAGATTGTAGCGGAAGATGGGGTCCTTATACAGCATGCCTTCGGTGCTGCCGCGGTAGCCCATACGAATCATGGCAAAGTCGATGCCGTCCGCTGCGACCTTGTCCCAGTCGGGATAGAGCTGGTGCTCGGAAACGTCGATACCGGTCAGTACTTCGCCGCCGTCCTGGGTGGTGTAGGTGAAGCGGCCGTCTTCGGTTATGGAGAAGTTGCCGGGCTTGAGGTAGCTGGTGGGAACGCCTTCCTGCAGATCCAGCGTCACGGGATCGGCACTGCCATATTCCACAGTGATCTGGGGCTTGGGATCGGGTGTCACGACTTCGTCGCGGCCCAGTCCGATGAAGTCCTTCACCTGTTCGATGAGGGTACAGCCTGTCATGGAAGCGACCATCACGCCTGCCAGCGCAAGGCACATGGTCTTTTTGAATTTATGAAAATGCATATGCAAAAACCTCGTATTTATAAAGTTACGCATATTTTATCACAATCCGACAGTGCATTGCAACTTCTTTCAGAATTTTCCTGATTTCGACAGAAGATTTTTTTCGGATTTTCCGCATTTTCGGGAATGAAGGCGGCAAAAAGGGGAAAATTAAGGATTGACAAACGGAACATGGTTTGATATGATAATCGAGCTAGATACGCTGGTATAGCTCAGTTGGTAGAGCAGCTGATTTGTAATCAGCAGGTCGGGGGTTCGAGTCCGTCTACCAGC
>JAFQPT010000131.1 GCA_017411665.1 Oscillospiraceae bacterium
AAAGTCAATGGTAAATTAAAAATTGTGAATAGTAAGTTAATAGTAATACTTGCAAAGTTCTCTAAATAGTGATAGTATACTATCAAGAATTCCTCTGCTATGGAGGAAACGTAAAAGAGGATAATCCGGAAAATAATACAAAAACAGAAGATGCATATGTAAAAGAATTGCAACAGTCCATTCACAGTGTAAAAGAGAACAGAAAGTTGGAGAACAGTTTTATGTCATTGGAAGAGATTCGCGAGGCAGGAAGATTAGAAGGAAAAAGAGAAGACGTCATAGAACTTTTGGAAGAACTGGGAGAGATTCCGCTTTCTTTGAAAGAAAGAATTATGTCTGAAACAGATGCTGCAACTTTAAAAAGTATGTTAAAAGCTGCCAGCAGTGCGGTATCATATGCGGATTTCGAAGAAAAGATGAAAAGTCTGTAATTATAGTCTATAGCAAATAGTAAGCGTATTTAATGGATTATTTAATAATCCATGTCTACAAACAAATCGAATTTATTCAGGAAAAGCAGAGGAATTCTTATATATAAAAGGTTAATTTAGAAGAAACAACAAATATTATTGCCACTTCTATGCTAAGCAGTGGCAGATTTTTCAAGTTGTTCATATGAAAATTTGGCTACCGTTGAGACATCGGAAACGACCGAACAGACAAGAAACAACTTTTCTCCGTTTATATTTGCTATGATAGTGCTTGCAAAGAAAATGAAATGGAGGAGAACACCAATGCAAGCAATTGAAACAATGAAGCTTGTCAAGCGGTACAAAAATCTAACTGCCGTAGATAAGCTTGATTTAGAAATCCGGCAGGGTGAATTGTTTTCCCTGCTGGGTGTGAACGGTGCGGGAAAGACCACTGCAATCAAAATGCTTTCATGTTTGACAAAGCCCACAGACGGGGAAGCAGTTGTAGGTGGATACAGCATAACAAAGCAGTCAGAACAGGTAAAGCGGCTGATCGGCGTATCTCCTCAGGAAACTGCTGTTGCTCCGAATCTTTCTGTAAAGGAAAATCTGGAACTGATTTGCGGTATCCACGAGTTTTCCAAAGAAAAAACGAAAACAAAAATCCGGGAGCTTTCCGAACAATTTGCACTGGACAGTGTTCTTCATAGAAAAGCCGGTAAGTTATCCGGTGGTTGGCAGCGCCGAGTGAGTATTGCCATGGCGCTGATCAGCGAACCTCAGATTCTGTTTCTGGACGAACCTACTCTTGGATTGGATGTTATTGCAAGGCACGAACTCTGGGAAGTGATTCGCGTCTTGAAAGGCAAAGTGACAATTATCCTGACGACTCATTACATGGAAGAAGCAGAGGCGCTTTCTGACCGCATCGGTATTATGAAAAACGGCAGACTTCTTGCGGTAGGAACGGTGAAAGAATTAAACGGGATGGCCGGAACAAACGATTTTGAGACAGCGTTCGTTTCTATTGTGAAGGAGGGTGCGGTATGAGAATGATGACTTTTGCCAAAAGATGTACAAAAGAGATTTTGCGTGATCCCATCAATCTTGGTTTCGGGCTGGGGTTTCCTTTGGTTTTATTGGTGCTTCTGAGTAGCCTGCAGGCAAACATTCCGGTGAGCCTGTTTGAAATTGACACACTGACTCCGGGCATTACGGTATTCGGACTGTCGTTCATGACACTGTTTTCTGCAACACTGATTGCCAAAGATCGCGAAAGTGCCCTTTTGCAAAGATTGTACACAACACCCCTTACGGGATTTGACTTTATCATAGGATATATGCTTCCGCTTTTACCCATTGCTCTGGGACAGACTATAATCTGCTATCTGTTTGCCATTCCTTTGGGACTGACTTTCAGCGTAAATGTTATTTATGCTATAATTGGAATCATCCCCATGGCTGTTTTCAACATTGCATTGGGGCTTTTGTGTGGCAGTATTTTGGGTGTCAAGCAGGTTGGCGGTATTTGCGGTGCATTGCTGACAAATCTCTCCGCATGGCTTTCAGGTGTATGGTTTGATTTGAACCTTGTGGGAGGAATTTTTGAAAAAATAGCCTATGGGCTTCCCTTTGTTCATGCAGCAGAAATGGAAAAAGGGTTGTTTATCGGAAATTTTGAGACTGCAGCAGCACACATTCTGCCGATTATTCTGTACGGTGTATTGACTACAGTGGTGGCTGTGGTCTGTTTTCTTAAGCAAATGAAAAGACAGTAAGGATTTTAAGCAATGAAATACAGACTCATTATTGACAAAAATGCAGAAGAAGAAATCATTGCCATCGTTCATGCTCCGTCCTCTCTGACACAGCAGATAGAGAATCTTGTTTGCGGTTTTTCCGGTGCGGATTGCATTATGGGATACAGAGATGATGAGATGAGGAAATTGGCATTTCAAGAAGTTGAATGTATTACCATTCTTGACAGAAAAGTGATTGCCATTGATACCAAAGGCAATCACTATCGCCTTCAGGACAGACTTCGTGATTTAGAGGATGTTCTGCCTTCTTATTTTATACGCATTAACAAATCTACCCTTGCCAATGAACATCGTCTTGCGCGATTTGATGCGGCATTCAGCGGCGGTGTGGACGCCGTGTTTCAATGCGGGTATCGGGAGTATGTTTCCAGACGTTGTTTCGGGTCAATCAGAAGGAGGTATGAAGGGATATGAAAAAGAATGTTTTGGAATTTTTCCGTCGCGGTTTAATTGCCTGCGGTTTTGGCCCGATCGTTTTAGCGATATTCTATCTGATTTTGCAGCATCAATTTGACGTGCAGACCTTGACAGTTAATGAGGTCTGTCTTGGGATTGTTTCTTTATCTGTCCTTGCTTTTTTTGCGGGTGGTATGAATGTCCTTTATCAGATCGAACGGCTGCCCCTGATGGTGGCAATTTTGATACATGGCGGCGTGTTATACATCAGTTATCTGGGGACTTATCTGCTTAACGGCTGGCTGGAATGGGGCATAACTCCGATTTTGGTTTTTTCCGGTATTTTTGTTCTTGGCTATTTGGCAGTCTGGGTGATCATTTATTCCATAACCAGAAGGAACACAGCAAATCTCAATGAAATGTTGAGGCAAAAACAGCAAAGCGCAGAAGACGAGTAAAATCCCTGCGTTTGTATAAATTGGGAAGCGGCATGACTGAAATCATGCCGCTTCTCGAAAATATTATGATACTGTTTTATTGAAGCACCTGCAGATGTGCTTCCTTTTTATAATCCCTTTGTCTGTTCCACAATAAATCTCGGGCGATTTTTCACTTCGCCGTAGATTTTGCCGATGTATTCGCCTACGATACCCAGAGCCACCAAATTCAGGCCACCCAGAAACCAGATGGAAATCATCAAAGACGACCAGCCGCTGACGGTGTTGCCTGTAAAGTGGCTGACCAGCGTATAAACACCCATGATCACCGCTACCAGCACAGCCAGCATGCCCATCACGCTCAGCATCCGCAGGGGACGCACGGAGAAGGAGGTGATGCCGTCAAAGGCCAGACGGAGCATCTTCTTCAGGGTGTACTTGCTTTCTCCTGCCAGACGTTCCTTGCGGGCGTACTCCACAATGGCGGTTTTGAATCCCAGTTCGGGGATAATCCCACGCAGGAACAGATTGGTTTCCCGATACTGACTGAGTGCTTCCAGTGCAGCACGGCTCATCAGACGGTAGTCCGCGTGGTTAAATACAATGTTGACACCCAGCAGCTCCAGAATTTTGTAATAGCCTTCGGCGGTAAAACGCTTGGCGAAGGAGTCGGAGGTGCGGTCGTTGCGGACACCGTACACGATGCCGCAGCCATTTTCATATTCTTCGATGAACTTGTCTACCACATCAATGTCGTCCTGCAGGTCGGCATCCATGGAGATGGCAGCATCGCAATTGTCCTTGCAGGTCATCAGTCCGCACAGCAGTGCGTTCTGGTGCCCCTTATTGCCTGCGAGCTTGATGCCCGCAAAAATGCTGTTTGGCTCTTGGGTCAGAGCGGAGATGATGCTCCATGTAGCATCCTTGGAGCCGTCATCCACAAGGGCGATGCGGCTTTCGGGGGAGATGACCCCTGTGCCCATCAGCGTGCGCCACTTCTGTTCCAGAATGCGGGCGGACTGAGGCAGCACCTCTTCTTCGTTGTAGCAGGGGACAACTGCGTAAATAATCGGCATATGTCAGCCTCCTTTGAGGGTTAAATCGGAAAATATTGCATCCATTATATCACAAGGGATTCGCGGAAAAAAGGGCAAAGTATACGGAATTGCTCTTCCTATAAGGACGGATGAAAAACCGAAAAGTTTTCATAGTCGGGCGATAAATTGTCTAAAATTTTTAAATTGAAGGGCATTTGGTGAAAATACACAGGGGAAGGGTGGATTGATATACCAATTTCTACATTTCCTCTGATTGTCTGCGGCGGACAATCATGTTATTATTTTAACGACAAAGTCGCTGAGACAATACTACACTATTTGGAGGCAACGTTTTATGAAAAAGATCCTCGCACTGACCCTCGCTCTGGTACTGGGCCTGTCCCTGTGCGCATGCGGCGAAAAAGCACCCGAAGCATTTGAAGTACATAACTACGCAGAACTGGCTGCAGCCATCGCAGGCGAAGAAGCAACCATTAAGCTGGCTGACGACTTCACTACGGTCGGCGAAGAAACCGCTCAGATCGTAATTGAACGTGCAGTGGTTCTGGACGGCAACAACGCAGCAATCGACTTCGGTTTCGAAGTACTGACCGGCGGCGTTACCATCAAGAACTTCAACATCACTACCTCCGAATGGGGTAAGGCTGTCTGCAAGAACGGCAAGGACGACGGCAATGGCAACATGACCAAGGGCGACTGCATTGCGATCGAAATCCACAACACCACCGACGTTCCCGTTATCGTGGAAAACAACACCATTGTTCACGACGTATTCCTGAACAACAACTCTTCCATCTATCTGGCAGACGGCACTTACGCTGAAATTCTCAACAACAACATCACCACCGAAAACAAGTCCGAAGCAAGCTTCGAACGCGGCGGCATCTACATCGGCTCCGGCACCCGCGGCAAGATCGTTGGCAACACCATCGACTCCGCTAAGACCGCAATGCCCATGTCTCCCGTTGGTCTGACTGCAAACCTGGACGCTATGGAAGCTGCTGTTGAAATGCCCGCAATCGAAATCAAGGACAACACCTGCGAATCCATCTACGTGACCAAGATGTACACCAACGGCGAACTGTTTGGTGAAGACGGCTACATCAAGGCTGACGACACCGACTTCGAAGTTCGTGAAAATCTGGAAAAGTTCTTTGCAGATCTGGCTGCGAACAACACCTTTACCACCAAGGACGGTCTGGCTGAAGACGAAGACGTTTTCGTTGCTTCCCGTCTGGACCTGATTTATCAGGGCGTAAAGCTGAAGGATGCAAGCGTTTACTTCAACGTAGTTGACGGTAAGCTGGTTGCAAACTTCGCACAGTAATTTGGTTACATTCATCTCTATATAAATTTAACACTCCAAACAAAAACCGCACCTCATTTGAGGTGCGGTTTTCTGTTTTTTGTTACTTACAGCCGCTGCATTTGCTGCAGTCACCGCTGCATCCGCCGGTTTTGCCTTTGCGGATGGCGCGGACAGCCAGTATGCCCCAAATCACCAGGGCGGCAACTACGATTGCGGTAATCATATGCACTCCTTTAAAACAGCAGACTGCCGAGCGTAAATACAATAAAGGAGACAATCCATGCCACTGCACACTGGGTTACACACAACCCTACAGCCCACTTGGTGCCCAGCTCACGCTTGACGGAAGCGATGGCTGCCACACAGGGGGTGTACAGCAGGCAGAATACCAGGAAGGACACTGCGCCCATGGGAGTGAGGAATGCTGCCATCGCAGAAGCTTCGCCTACCAGAACGGTCAAGGTGCTCACTACGCTTTCCTTAGCCATAAAGCCTGTAATCAAAGCGGTGCTCAGACGCCAGTCTCCAAAGCCCAGAGGCTTGAAGATGGGAGCAATCAGACCGCCTGCGGCAGCCAGCAGACTGTCAGAGGAGTCGGCAACCACATTCAGTCTGCCGTCGAAGGTCTGCAGGAACCAAATCAGTACGGTAGCAACGAAAATCACGGTAAAGGCTCTGGTGATAAAGTCTTTTGCCTTGTCCCACATCAGCTGCAATACGTTCTTGGCACCGGGCAGACGGTAGTTGGGCAATTCCATGACGAAGGGTACGGGCTCGCCCTTAAATGCAAAGGTCTTCAGCAGGAATGCAAAGATGACGGCAACCAGAATGCCTGTCAGATACAGCGCCACAGTCACCAGACCTGCATGCTCGGGGAAGAAGAATGCGGCAAAGAAGCCGTAAATGGGCAGCTTTGCGGGGCAGGACATGAAGGGGGTCAGCAGAATGGTCATTTTGCGGTCACGGTCAGAAGGCAGGGTGCGGGTTGCCATAATGGCGGGCACGCTGCAGCCGAAGCCGATGAGCATGGGCACAAAGCTGCGGCCCGACAGACCGACTTTGCGCAGCAGCTTATCCATGAAGAATGCCACACGTGCCATATATCCCGTGTCCTCCAAAATGGACAGGAAGAAGAACAGCAGCATGATTACGGGCATGAACCCGATGACACCGCCTACACCTGCGCAAACGCCGTCGATAACCAGTGACTGCACCACGGGGTTGAGACCGTATGCGGTCAGTGCGCCGTCCAGCACGCCGATGAGGCTGTCGATACAGCCGCTGAACCAGTCGGCAATGGAGGTGCCGATGACACCGAAGGTCAGCCAGAACACCAGTGCCATGATGCCCGCAAAGGCGGGAATGGCGGTGAATTTACCGGTGAGGATGCGGTCCAGCTTGGCACTGCGTGCGTGCTCCTTGCTTTCGTGAGGCTTGACCACCGTAGCGGAACAGACCTTGTCAATGAAGGAGAAGCGCATGTCTGCCAGTGCGGCATGGCGGTCCTTTCCGCAGGACTGTTCCATCTGGGTGATGATATGATTGAGGGCGTGGGTCTCTTCCTTGCTCAGCTTCAGTGCCTTCAATACCAGCTCGTCGTCCTCCACGACCTTGGTGGCGGCGAAGCGCAGAGGCAGACCTGCTGCGTGGGCATGCCCTTCAATCAGATGCTCAATGCTGTGGATGCAGCGGTGCAGTGCGCCGCTGTCGTCCCCTTCGGCATCGCAGAAGTCCTGTCTGCCGGGGCGTTCTTTGTACTTTGCCACGTGGATGGCGTGGCGAATCAGCTCTTCAATGCCCTCGTTTTTTGCGGCGGAAATGGGAACAACGGGGATACCCAGCATTTCTTCCAATCGGTTGACTTGAATGGTGCCGCCGTTATTCTGCACCTCATCCATCATGTTCAGCGCCAGCACCATGGGAGTACCCATTTCAATCAGCTGCATGGTCAGATACAAATTGCGCTGAATATTGGTAGCGTCTACTATATTAATAATACCGCAGGGGTGCTCATCCAAAATGAACTGACGGGTCACCACTTCTTCGCCTGTGTAAGGGCTCATGGAGTAAATACCGGGCAGATCGGTGATGATGGTATTTTCATAGCCGCGAATGGCGCCGTCCTTGCGGTCAACAGTGACGCCGGGGAAGTTGCCCACATGTTGATTGGAGCCTGTGAGCTGATTAAACAGGGTCGTTTTGCCGCTGTTCTGGTTGCCTGCCAGCGCAAAGGTGATGGTAGTGCCGTCGGGCAGGGGCGTTTCCCCTGTCTGTACATGATATACGCCGGTTTCCCCTGTGTGAGGATGGGCGATATCGGGCTGTGCTTCGATCGGAGCGGGGGTATGGGCGTCGTGTACTTTATCAATGACAATTTGTGCGGCATCTGCTTTGCGCAGTGTCAGTTCATAGCCGCGGACAGTCAGCTGCAGGGGGTCACCCATGGGTGCAGCCTTGACCATGGTCACTTCCGTGCCGGGGGTCAGCCCCATGTCCAGCATGTGCTTGCGCAGAGGCAGGTCTGTGCCGCCGACGGAACGGATATACGCGTCCTCGCCGGGTTTCAGTTTATCCAGTGTCATATAAATCTCTCTCTTTATAAGAAGTTAGTCTTGTCTAATTAGGATAGACTAATCGTACCACTTTCAGCGTCGGATGTCAATCTGCATAGTTGTGAGGAAGGCGAGTTCGTGATATAATTAACAAGAACCAAATGAAGAAAGGTCGTTTCAGTGGATGAATGGCATTGCCGGAGGCAACACTCCGAAAAAGATGATTCGAAATAACGGTGCGGCGTATCGCGCAGAGCGGTTTCCCTTTCCGTATACCGCGGTGGAGCATCCCGTTGCGGGTAGATTTATGACCACTGTGGAAAAGCACAGCGTGGGTGCGTACCATGTGTTTCTGCTGCACGGCGGCGGGTATTCCGCAGAGGCGCTGCCTCGCCATGCAGATATCGTTCGTGCTATTGTCAGCAGAGGGTTTCGTGTCACGGCCTTTGCTTATCCGCTGTTTCCCGAGCACGACTTGATGGACATCCATAAGGCGGTGTACGAGGCGTGGAAGCTGCTGTGCGCTTTGTATCCCGATGACAAATTTGCGTTGTTTGGCGATTCCGCAGGCGGTGCGCTGGGGCTGAATCTGGAAATGCGGCTGCGTGACGAAGGGGATGCCCGCCGTCCGATGAAGACGGTGTTTGCCTCTCCTGCACTGGATATGAGTCTGACCAATCCAGAAATCGACAAGTATAAGGACATTGATATTTCCGTAAGCTTCTATCAAGCCAAAGCGCTTGGGGAGCATCTGGCAGGGAATCGTGACCCGAAGGGTGTCTTTATGTCGCCGCTGTACGGGCAGCATCACGACCTTGGAGAAATGCTGATGTTCTACGGCGGTAAGGAGTTTCTCCGCCCCGACTGTGAGCTGTTTGTCGAAAAGATTCAAAACACTCCCGGCACAAAGATACAGGCCTATATGGCACCCAAGCGATATCATGACCATCTGCTGTGGGTCAATTATCCCGAGTCTGTGGATGCATTTGAGAAAATTGCCGCATTTTTAAGAGATGCGTAAATGATAATATTTATAATGTATAGAAAGGATGCTGAATTATGAGTACTAATATTTCTGCTGCGGACTTCTCGTATGACCTGCCGGAACGCAATGAAGGAGCGGCTTATCGCAAGGAAAATTTCCCTGCCCCCTATGTTGCAGTGGAGCGTCCCGTAGCAGGACGGTTTATGGTTACCGTGGATAAGGGGGAACCTGCACCTTACCACGTATTTATGCTCCATGGTGGCGGTTATATTATGGAAGCCATGACCATGCACACCGATAAGGTGAAGGCATTTGCAGACCGTGGCTTGCGCGTGACTGCTTTTGCATATCCTTTGGCACCCGAACATGATATGGACACCATCCACGATGCGGTGGAAGAAGCATATCTGATGATTCGCAAGGAATATCCCGACGATACATTTGCTGTTTACGGAGATTCCGCAGGCGGTGGCCTTGGACTGAATCTGTTGATGCGTCTGCGTGATAAGGGTGTGGCAGATCGTCCCATGAAGTCTGTGTGGGCGTCTCCTGCGGTGGATCTGAGCATGACCAATCCCGACATTCTCAAATATGCGGATACAGACAAATCCTTGAATTATGAAGAAGAAAAGAAGCTTGTCCCTGTGCTGTGCGGTGAAAATGATCCCAAGGAAGTACGCTATTCTCCCTTGTACGGAGACCTTTCCAATTTGGGCGATATGCTGATGTTCTATGGCGGCGGCGAAATTCTCCGTCCCGACTGTGAAGTATTTGCAGAAAAAATTGCCAATGTGGAGGGAACGACCGTAAAATCTGTCATGGCACCTCAACGCTTCCATGACTATCTGATGATGGTGGCATATGGCTATGTGGAAGCCATCGAAGCCTTTGATATGATTCAGGAATTCCTCAAATAATGCAAAAGAACGGCAGAAATGCCGTTCTTTTTATGCCTTGTTCCGTATTGTATTTGTGCATAGATTATGATAAAATAATCAGTTGCAAGACAAAATAATTACGACCAATTTAGATAAAGGAAGATCAGATACATGGCGGATATGAGAAAGGAAATCGAACGCAGACGTACGTTTGCGATCATCTCCCACCCCGACGCGGGTAAAACCACCCTAACTGAAAAACTGCTGCTGTACGGTGGGGCAATTCAGCAGGCCGGCTCCGTTAAGGGCAAGGCCACTGCGCGTCACGCAGTTTCCGACTGGATGGAACTGGAAAAGCAGCGTGGTATCTCCATCACCTCTTCTGTTATGCAGTTTGAGTATGATGGCTACTGTGTAAACATTCTGGATACCCCCGGTCACCAGGACTTCTCCGAAGACACTTACCGTACTTTGATGGCTGCGGACAGTGCAGTCATGGTCATTGACGGTGCAAAGGGTATCGAACCTCAGACCAGAAAGCTGTTTAAGATTTGCGCAATGCGCAACATCCCCATTTTCACCTTCATCAACAAGATGGACCGCGAAGCACGCAGCCCCTACGACTTGATGGAAGAACTGGAAAATGAATTCGGCATCGGCACCTATCCCATGAACTGGCCCATTGGCTGCGGCAGCGACTTTAAGGGCGTATACGACCGCAACAAGGGCGAAATTCTGGCGTTCAGCGAACGCTACAGAGGCGCGACCCGTATTCAGGCAACCAAGATCGATCTGGACGACGATGAAGTGCTGGACGAAATGGTGGGCGAAAAGCTGAAGGGCATCCTCCGAGATGACATCGAGCTGCTGGATATGGCAGGTAACGAATTCGATCTGGAAGCTGTCCGCGCAGGCAAGCTCTCTCCCGTATTCTTCGGCTCCGCGCTGAACAATTTCGGTGTGGAACTGTTCCTGGAAAACTTCCTGAAGATGACCACTTCTCCTCTGCCCAGACTGACTGCAGATGCGATTGTGGATCCCTTCGACTCCACCTTCTCCGCATTCGTCTTTAAGATTCAGGCAAATATGAACAAGGCTCACCGTGACCGTATCGCATTCATGCGTATCTGCTCCGGCAAGTTCCAGCGCGACAAGGAATACTTCCATGTACAGGGCAACAAGTCCCTGCGTCTGGCACAGCCTCAGCAGCTGATGGCGGATGACCGTGCCATCATCGACGAAGCATACGCAGGCGACATCATCGGCGTATTTGACCCCGGTATTTTCTCTATTGGCGATACCATCTGCGAACGCAGCAACAAGGTGCAGTTTGAAGGCATTCCCACCTTCGCACCCGAAATCTTCTCTGCAATCGAACGTACCGATACCATGAAGCGCAAGCAGTTCGAAAAGGGCATTGCGCAGATTGCACAGGAAGGTGCGATCCAGATTTTCCACGAACCCTTCACCGGCGTGGAAGAAGTCATCGTTGGTGTTGTTGGTGTTCTGCAGCTGGAAGTTCTGGAACATAGACTGAAGACCGAATACGGCGTTGACATCCGCCGCCGCGATCTGGGCTATGAACACGTCCGCTGGATTGTGGGCGACGATGTAAAGCCCGACCGTCTGAACCTGACCTCCGACACCAAGTGGGTACAGGACTTCAAAGGCCGCAACCTGCTGCTGTTCACCAATCCCTGGAACATCACCTGGGCGCTGGATAAGAACCCCGGTCTGGAACTGATGGAATTTTCTAAGAACTAACGTTCTTTCGATTGACCTCTTTCAGAGCTCAATCGAGATATTCCCCGCCTGCGGCGATGGAAATGCAGGTTTTGTGCGCACTCACTTCGCTCGCACACTCAAAAACCTGATAAGTGTTTTTCGCTTTGTACATGCCGGCGCGAAAAACGAATTTAACTATCTTTGTGCCTTTGGCACAAATTCTGCGAAGCGAAAGGCGGTATCGAGAGATGCCGCCTTTTTCATAAAGAAAGGAATCAAAATGCAGCACTACAATTCCTTCAATCAAACCATGCGCGCTCGATTCGGGCGCAAGATGTATAAGCTGGCATTGGACGGAGGGTTCACCTGTCCCAACCGCGACGGAAAGCTGGGTACCCGCGGCTGCATTTTCTGCTCGGGCTCAGCTGAATTTGCTGCCAAGCAGACAGGGGATATCACTGCCCAGCTGGAAGCGGCAAAGACTCTCGTTGCGGATAAGGCAAAGGACGCGGGCTTCATTGCCTACTTCCAGTCCTTTACCAATACCTATGCATCTCCCGAACGTCTGCGGGAACTGTATTTTCCGGTGGTCTGCCATCCCGATGTGGCGGTGCTGGACATTGCCACCCGCCCCGATTGTCTCGATGATGAGGTGTTAGAGGTGCTTCGTGAACTGGCAGCAATCAAACCGCTCTGGGTGGAGTTGGGATTGCAGACCGTTCATTGCAAAACGGCCGAATTCATTCGCCGCGGCTATGACCTGCCTGCATTTGACAAGGCGGTGCGAGACCTGCATGGAATCGGAGCAGAGGTCATTGTCCACCAAATCATCGGTCTGCCCTATGAGACAGAGGAAGAAATTTTCGAAACTGCAAGATACATCGGTGCAAGCGGTGCGGACGGGGTGAAGTTCCACCTGCTGCATGTGATTGAACACACCGACTTTGCAGGGCTTTACCGCGCAGGGGAGTTTGAGGTGCTGTCCATGGAGCGGTATTTTGAACTGTTGGCAGGCTGCATCGAGCGGATTCCTCCCGAGATGGTTGTCCACCGCCTGACAGGAGACGGAGACAAGCGCACATTGATTGCGCCATTGTGGAGCGGGAACAAAAAGCATGTGCTCAACTCCATGAACCGATACTTCGATGAGATCGGTCTGGTGCAGGGAAGTAAGTTTGAATCTTAATATTATTAAAACAAAGATAACAGCCAATCTGCAGTCTGCAGCTTGGCTGTTGCTGTTTTTTCTGTGAATTCATTATATCAAGAATATATCTTGGGAATCTGCAGTGGAATTGCAAATGAATTTTCATTGATTGTGATGGAAACCTTATCTTTTTCAGCGATAATATTCCATTGTCCGATTGGTATTTACATTTGACCGAAAGTGGAGTACAATTTTAGTGAGCGACGAATGTCTGATCGTGTATGTGACATTCGCAAATGAATATCAAGTCGGTTTGGCCGACTGCAAAATATTATGGGAGGAATCACATTATGGCGAAGAACAAAGTCTTCAAAACAATGGACGGCAACGAAGCGGCTGCGTATGTTTCCTACGCATTCACCGAAGTTGCGACCATTTACCCCATCACCCCGTCCAGCCCTATGGCTGACCACGTAGACGAATGGTCTGCAAACGGCAAGAAAAATCTGTTCGGCCAGCCCGTAAAGCTGGTAGAAATGCAGGCAGAATCCGGCGCGGCAGGTGCAATGCACGGTTCTCTGGAAACCGGTTCTCTGACTTCCACCTATACTGCTTCTCAAGGTCTGCTGCTGATGGTGCCTACCATGTTCCGTATGGGCGGTTCTATGCTGCCCGGCGTGATGCATGTTTCGGCACGTACGGTAGGTACTCATGCGGTATCTATTTTCGGTGACCACTCTGACGTCATGGCATGTCGCCAGACCGGTTGGGCACAGATGGCATCTGCTTCCGTTCAGGAATGTATGGACCTGGCAGCGGTTTCTCATTTGTCCGCCATCAAGGGCTCTATTCCCTTCCAGCACTTCTTTGACGGCTTCCGTACTTCTCACGAATTGCAGAAGATTGAAGTTCTGGACTACGAAGATCTGGCGGGGCTCCTTGACTGGGAGGCTGTGCAGAAGTTTAGAGACCATGCACTGTCTACCGAACATCCCACCGTTCGTTCCACCGTTCAAAACGGCGACACGTTCTTCCAGCAGCGTGAAGCATGCAACAGTGCATACGATGCTCTGCCCGATATTGTAGAGTATTACATGAACGAAATCAGTAAGCTGACCGGCCGCAGCTATAAGCTGTTCAACTACTACGGTGCTCCCGATGCGGAACGCGTAGTTGTTGCAATGGGGTCTGTTTGTGATACCCTGGAAGAAGTGGTTGACTATCTGAATGCGCAGGGCGAAAAGGTCGGTATGATCAAGGTTTCTCTGTACCGTCCCTTCTCCATGAAGCATCTGATGGCTGCCATTCCCGCAACCGCAAAGTGTATCTCCGTTCTGGACCGCACCAAGGAACCCGGCTCTCTGGGCGAACCGCTGTATCTGGACGTTTGTGCAGCGCTGATTGAAAACGGCTACACCGGCAAGGTTCTGGCAGGCCGTTACGGTCTGGCATCCAAGGATACCACTCCTGCGCAGATGAAGGCCGTTTACGACAACATGGCCGGCGAGCAGAAGAACCATTTCACCGTCGGCATCAACGACGATGTGACCTTCCTGTCTCTGCCCGTTGGCGAAAACATCGTCACTGCAGGCAAGAGCATTATTTCCTGCAAGTTCTGGGGTCTGGGCTCCGACGGTACCGTTGGCGCAAACAAGAACTCCATTAAAATCATCGGCGACAACACCGATCAGTATGCACAGGCATATTTTGAATACGACTCCAAGAAGTCCGGCGGTGTAACCAAGTCCCACCTGCGTTTCGGTCACGAACCGATCCGCAGCACCTATTATGTCACCATGGCTGACTTTGTAGCCTGCCACAAGCAGTCTTACATCAAGTCCTTTGATATCGTTTCCGAAATCAAGCCCGGCGGTATCTTCCTGCTGAATACCGGCTGGAAGGGCGCAGAGCTGGAAGCTCAGCTGCCCAACAAGGTCAAGCGCATCATTGCTGAACGCGGCATCAAGTTCTACACCATCGATGCAACCGAAATCGCCGCAGAACTGGGTCTGGGCAACCGCACCAACACCGTTTTGCAGGCTGCATTCTTCAAGCTCTCCGGCATCATGCCCATTGAAGAAGCTGTCGGCCACATGAAGGGCGCAATCGTCAAGTCTTACTCCAAGAAGGGTCAGAAGGTCGTCGACATGAACTGCGCAGCAGTTGACAAGGGTGTTGACGCAATCGTTCCCATTGAAGTGAAGGACGAATGGAAGAATCTGGTAGACGAAGTTCCGGTCAAGGACATGAGCCTGCCTCACTATATCCGCGAAATCCTGCAGCCTGTCAACAATCAGGCAGGCGATACTCTGCCCGTCAGCGTATTTATGCCTTATGCAGACGGCGTTTGCCCCTCCGATACCACTCAGTACGAAAAGCGCGGCATCGCAGTGGACGTTCCTCAGTGGATCCCCGAAAACTGCATCGGCTGCAACAAGTGCTCTCTGGTCTGCCCCCATGCAGCAATTCGTCCCTTCCTGCTGAATGCGGAAGAAGAAGCAGCAAAGCCCGAAGCATTCGTCACCAAGAAGGCAATCGGCAAGGGCTTCGAAGGTCTGACCTATCGTGTACAGGTCGATCCTCTGGACTGCCAGGGCTGCGGCTCCTGCGCAAATGTCTGCCCTGTTAAGAACAAGGCTCTGGTCATGCAGCCTCTGGACACCCAGCTGGCTGAACAGGCAAACTGGGATCACGCTCTGACTCTGTCCAAGAAGGAAAATCCCATGGACAAGTTCACTGTCAAGGGCAGCCAGTACGAACAGCCTCTGTACGAATTCTGCGGCGCATGTGCAGGCTGCGGCGAAGCTCCCTACATGAAGTTGATGTCTCAGCTGTTCGGTGACCGCATGTATCTGGCAACCGCAACCGGTTGTGTTCTGGTTGTCAGCGCTTCCACTCCCGCATATCCCTTCCATATCAACGAAAAGGGTCACGGTGTAGCATCTTCCAACTCTTTGTTTGAAAACAACGCAGAATTTAGCTTGGGCATGGTTCTGTCTGTAGAACAGATGCGCAACCAGGTCAAGACCCACGCAGCAGCACTGGTTGCAGAAACCGGCGATGCAGCACTGAAGGCAGCTGCACAGGCATGGCTGGATGAAGGTGACATCGGGGACAAGACCCGCGCTTTGTCCGAAGCATTCGTTGCTGCTCTGGAAGCAACCGACTGCAAGAGCGAACACATCAAGTTCCTGCTGGCTAACAAGGACGCACTGCCCAAGAAGAGCATGTGGATGTACGGCGGCGACGGCTGGGCATACGACATCGGCTACGGCGGTCTGGACCACATTCTGGCAAGCGGCGCTGACGTGAACATTCTGGTTGTTGACACCGAAGTTTACTCCAACACCGGCGGTCAGGCATCCAAGGCAACTCAGATCGGCGCGGTTGCACAGTTTGCAAACGCAGGCAAGGATAGAGTCAAGAAGGATCTGGGCGCTATCGCAATGACCTACGGCGATGTTTATGTGGCTCAGGTTGCAATGGGCGCAAACGAACAGCATCTGATCACCTGTCTGAAGGAAGCAGAAGCACATAAGGGCGTATCTCTGATCATTGCTTATGCACCCTGCATCAACCACGGTCTGAACAACGGCATGGGTCTGTCTCAGGCAGAAGAAAAGATGGCAACCGAATGCGGTTACTGGCCTCTGTGGCGTTATGTTCCCGCAAACATTGAAAAGGGTGAAAATCCCTTTATCCTGTCCAGCAAGGAACCCAACGGCAAGCTGCGTGAGTTTATGATGGGCGAAACCCGTTTCGCATCTCTGACTCGCACCTTCCCCGAAACCGCGGAAAGACTGTTTGCGGAAGCAGAAGTACAGTGCGAAAAGCGCTACGCAAAGTACAAGAAGCTGGCTGATCAGTAATATCATATCAATCAAAAAGGCACCCAATCGGGTGCCTTTTTGTAGATAAGTGATAAGCGTAGCAAAGGATTTCAAAGAAAGATAAAATAGTAAGAGGCACTTCAAACGAAGTGCCTCTTTTTGTATACAGAAAACCACTGGCTGGGCCAGTGGTTCAAAAAAGCCTACGGCGATGAGGCGGACACAGAAACTCCCTTTGCTTTATACTGGAAGTGCGGTCGCCAACTGCACAAAGAAAAGCAAAGGGAGGACATTCAAATGAGCCTGAATGACGTAAATAGTTTATCTCATACAAAATGGAATTGCAAATATCACATAGTGTTTGC
>JAFQPT010000132.1 GCA_017411665.1 Oscillospiraceae bacterium
CAAATTCGATGAGCTTGGCCAGCTTCTGCTCCTCCTCGCTGCAGCTCGGCTCGGGAGAAAACTTCATCTTATCGTAGATGGTGCCCACCATGTACACCAGTCTGCGCCACTGCTCCGCACCATCCATCCAGAAATGCCCGATTTCGTGGTAGCGGTACAGCTGCAGATGCTGTCTGATGCCCGTAAACCACGCGGTGTAGACATTCTCATCCTGTCGGACACTGATGCCCATGGTGTGGTCTGCAAACTCTACGTCGGTTTTGCCTTGATAATTTTCCGCGATGCTGCCTACTACACGGCAGTTCTCCAGAATCATATAACATTCCATGGAGTCATTCATGATATAGGGAACATATCCTGCGGTACTGCCATCGGGCTCGTTGCGCAGGATCAGCTCGAAGGGAACGTGCTCAGTGATGATGCCAACGGCATCCTTGAATTGGTCGTAAGTTAAGTGTTTCATGGGGGATAGTTTAGCACACAGATGTGACTTGTGCAAGGGACGGAAGTATCGTATAATGCAGATAAACCATGAAATTTTTCGAGAGGTGCAACTTATGAATGAAACCATCCGCCAGCTCCACGCCAGAAAGTCTGTGCGTGTTTATACAGACAGAGAAATCACAGCCGAGGAAAAGCGCGCCATTTTGGAGGCGGCCGTGCAGGCACCTACCGCAGGCAATCAGCAGCTGTATACCATTCTGGACATCACCGACCGGAGTCTGAAGGAAGCACTGGTGAAAACCTGTGACGACCAGCCCATGATTGCCGAGGCGAAGATGGTTCTGATTTTCTGTGCCGACTGCAAAAAGTGGTATGATGCCTATCTGGCAACCGACTGCAATCCCCGTAAGCCCGGAGTGGGTGACCTGCTGCTGGCAGTCTGCGATACCGTAATCGCAGCCCAGAATGCGGTGACCGCCGCGGAAAGTCTGGGCATCGGCTCCTGCTATATCGGCGACGTTATGGAAAACTGCGAGCAGCAGCGCGAACTTCTGCAGCTGCCTGAATATGTCATGCCTGTGGGAATGGTGATTTTCGGCTATCCCACCGAGCAGCAGAAGCACCGTCCCAAGCCCGAACGCGTGGCGATGGAATACATTGTCCATGAAAACGGCTACAAGCCCATGGACGACAAAACACTGGAGGAAATGTGGACTCCTCGCGGTGGGGTGAAGGGATACACCGAATGGATGCAGGCATTCTGCAACCGCAAGTACAACAGCGATTTCTCCAAGGAAATGACCCGCAGTGTAGCGGAATATTTGAAAATGTTTGAGTGAGAATGATAACAGGCATGGGAGCGTAAGCAGCCGTGCCTGTTTTTCAATTCGTATGTACAATTTGGAACTGTTTGCTTAACGCGTCGAGCCCGGAAATTGCGTCGGCGAAGCCGATAGAGTGCTTCAGCAGAAGCACTCGCGATTAATGTCTACGCTGCGTGGATTGCGGATTGGGAAGAAGTGCGCTATGCTTTGGGAAAGGAGATGAGCAACATGGACAGTGCAAAAATCGGAGCAGTGCTTTATGCGCTGCGCAGGGAGCAGGGGCTGACCCAGCGAGAATTGGCGGAGCAGATTCCTGTCAGCAGCAAAACCGTGTCAAAATGGGAGCGGGGCCAGGGAATTCCGGATATTTCCATTTTGGAGCGGCTGGCTGATATTTTGAATGTGACGGTGGAGCAGCTTCTTGCGGGGAAACTGCCTGTTAAACGGAAAGACAGCGGGAATATGTCACGTATGAAGTTTTATATCTGTCCCCATTGCGGAAATATTCTGATGGGCACGGGTGAGTGTTATCCTGTGTGCTGTGGGCGACGGCTGAAGCCTACAACGGCAAGACTGCCCGATGAAGCCCATGCTTTGCGCATTGAGCAGATAGAGCTTGACCGTTATGCGACGATTGACCACCCTATGGAAAAGGAACACTATTTGCAGTTTGCAGCACTGGTGGGGCATGACCGCATGGAATTTGTGCGGCTGTATCCCGAGCAGGACGGGGCTTTTCGTCTATCGGGACTCAACCGTGGTACTCTGTATTACGGCTGCAGCGAGCATGGCTTGTTTTGCATGAAAATATGAAATAGCTTCGCAGAATTTCGCTTCAACGAAGCGAAAGAGAATTTAATTTATTTTTTGTGGGAGCATGTATCACACAAAAAATTCATATCAGCCTGCAAACGTGCAAAAGCCTCGCAACCAGCGAGGCTTTTGTGGCTGCAGCAGGCTGTATGGCCATTGTGCTTGCACAGGGCTTTCTCGATTGCGCTCCGAAGGAGGGCAATCGAAATAAAAAACAGCACCCACGAAAGTGGGTGCGGTCGAA
>JAFQPT010000133.1 GCA_017411665.1 Oscillospiraceae bacterium
AGCGCCCTTTTCGTTGAAGTAGATACCAACGCGTTCGCCGCCACGGGTGATCAGGCTGGTGTCTACGCCGTAACGACGCAGGGAGTTAACTGCTGCCTGACCGATAGCGTGGGTGGGCAGCTTGGTGACGTATGCAACGTCCATGCCGTAGTTTGCCAGAGAAACAGCTACGTTAGCTTCGCCGCCGCCGTAGGTGAATTCTACGTGGTCACACTGAACGAAACGTTCGTAGTTGTAGGGCTGCAGACGCAGCATCAGTTCGCCAAAGGTAATTACTTTTGCCATAATGATTAGTTCCTCTCAATTAAAATTATTTATAGTTGTTTTAAAGGGATTACTTCTGCAGCAGGTGAACAGCAAAGTTGCCGATTTCGTTCTTCAGGTAAACGGCATTGATGCGGTCGCCCTTCATCTTAGCGGTTTCCATGTCAACTTCGAAGCCGGCCTTTTCCAGAACGGGCAGAGCCAGAGCGATGGAGTTGGTGCGGATCGCAATGTGACCGTTCTTGCCCAGGTACATGGACTTGAGAACTTCAACGCCGGTGGAAGCGAAGATAGAGGAGTTGCCTTCCTTTACGGAGAAGCCGAATGCAGCATTGAATGCTTCAGCAACTGCCATTGCTTCTTCGGGATCAGCGCAGTTAATGCCAACGTGAGCCAGTTCGAAGCCCAGAGCAGCCTGACGAGCTTCTACACACAGCTTGGTGATCTTTTCCCAGTTGTTAGCCTGGATGTCAGCCTTGGGGCAAACCCAAGAGCCGCCAACAGCGTGGATCACGGGAGTAGCGATGAATTCGCCGATGTTGTCGGTGGAAACGCCGCCGGTGGGGATGAACTTCATGCCAACGAAGGGACCGGACAGAGCCTTGATTGCCTTCAGACCGCCATATACGTTAGCGGGGAAGAACTTTACGCAGTTCAGGCCCAGCTTCTTAGCTGCCATAATTTCGGTGGGGGTTACGCAGCCGGGGCATACAGCGATGCCGTTTTCAACACACCATGCAACAACTTCTTCGTCGAAGCCGGGGGATACGATGAACTTAGCGCCGCAATCAACAGCAAGCTTGCACTGTTCCAGATTTACGATGGTGCCTGCACCAACCAGCATGTCGGGGCATTCAGCAGCAACAGCGCGGATAGAATCAGCAGCAGCAGCGGTACGGACGGTGATTTCCATAACGTCAACGCCGCCTGCTACCATTGCCTTTGCGCAGGGAACTGCGTCAGCAACATTTTCCAGAACAACTACAGGAACTACTGCAGCAGCAGCCAGTCTTTTCATAACGTCCATTGTCATTTGCTCCTTTTTGGTAAGTTTTGTTTTGAATACTTGAGTTTTTTCGGAAAGCACTCTATAATGAGTCATTACAAATTACTTTCGGAGGCTCAAATGAATACATACAGAGAAGAGATCTTCAATATTGTTGATAAAATGTGCAGCCAGTATGCTATCAACGGCAGAGACTATTACCAAGGTTTCCGTAAACGCTGGGTTATGGCCTTTGAACGCGCATTTGCGATGAATACTTCCTATCTGCCCGAAAACAGCGATGCTGTACTGGAAATCACTCATAGCTTTGAGGATTTCAAGTTCACCTTCCACTTTGACCAGCTCAAAATGTATGACTGGTATCAGCGGGAAATGAAGCGCGGCAGCAAGCAGGTGTTTGAGCCCAAGAAAATCAAGCGCCGAATGAACGGAACAATGACTTATGACGACAGCCAATGCGTTTATGATCCGGAATTGCTCGAACCTGCGCTGACAGACAAGATGAAGAATATCATCGCCTGTGCGTTGCCCGGTCTGCCGGCTCCGCAGCTGCGTATCGTTTACGGAAATAAGTGGGTCAACAGCCGCTTCAATCCCTTCCGCATGGCATCCCTGCAGCTTTATCTCATCAATACCGACTATGTTCCGGTATTTCTGGGAAGTCCCGTGGAAGTCTGCTTATATCTGTTCCTGATGGACTGCTGTATCATCAAGCTCAACTATAAGCATGTAGCGGATAAGGATCTGCAGCCTTTGCTGCATATTTTCCGACCCTCCCCGATGCTTCAAATCAAGGGGATCATCAAATAAATCACAATCTTTTTCTCTATGTGGGTCTGATACTAATATATCAGACCCACAGCTTTTTGTATAGCTTTTTTTAGCGCATTTCGTTGATATTGAAGGTGTCCATATCGTCGAATGCCTGGTTTTCGCCGCCCATAGCCCAGATGAAGGTGTAGTTAGAGCTGCCACAGCCTGCATGGATGGACCAGGAAGGAGAAATGACTGCGTCAAAGTTCTGCATAACCAGGTGACGGGTTTCCTGAGGCTGACCCATCAGGTGCAGTACAATGCCGTCGTCGGGAATGTTGTAGTAGGTGTAGATTTCCATACGACGTTCATGAGTGTGAGGAGGTACGGAATTCCATACGCTGCCTTCTTCCAGTTTGGTCAGACCCATGCTGAGCTGGCAGGTTTCCAGAACATCGGGATGGATGGACTGGTTGATGACGCGCTTGTTAGCGGTCTTTACATCGCCCAGAGGACGCTTGTTTGCGTCAGCAATGGAGATGAAGGTGGTCTTGCATACCTTGTGAGCAGGAGCGGAAACTACGTAGAAGCGAGCAGGAGCAGATGCGTCGTTGCTGCCGAAGGTAACTTCCTTGGTGCCCTTGGTAATGTACAGAACAGCCTTGGAAACCAGCAGAGAGGGGTCGACCTGAACAGCCTGGCCTTGAGTGTATCTCCAGCCGCCGTATACACAGACCAGCAGGATGAAGCCGGCAAGGCAGATATTAGATGCGATTTCAACGATCATTTCAACGGTGGGGTTGAACTTGTCGCGAATCAAGTCGATGGTCAGATGTTCACGGACACCGAAAACGTATGCGGAGCCGAACATGATCATCCATACGAACAGATACTGGGACAGAGCTTCGGAGATGGCGTTGGGGCTGTTCAGAACGAAGCGAGCAAATACCTGATATACAACCAGAACGGTCATGATACCGAGGATGATGACATTGATAACTTCCATGAACTTATCAATGACAAACTTGATTTTATCAAGTACCTTCACGAAGAAGCATCCTATTTTTACTTTAAGAAAAACTACCCACAGCACGCTGTGGGTAGTTTGGGGTGTGCTGTTTAATAAACTTTAACGAGTCCTTTGCAGATTAGCGTTCGGAAACGATAGCTTCGTAAGCAGCCTTGGTCATGTCGTTGCGGTTTGCAACATCGTTGATCAGGTCAGCGCACAGAGCCTTGAATGCGGGAACGTCACATTCGGTGAAGGTAACGCCATTTTCTTCTGCAACGCTCTGGTAGTCAGCGCGCAGGTCAGCGCACTTCTGGAAGCAGTAGGGGATGGATTCTGCGCAGATTTCCTTCAGGATAGCCTGATCTTCTGCGGACATGGATTCCAGAACGCCGTTAGCGATAACCAGCTGGTCGGGAATCATCAGGTGGCCGGACAGGTTGTAGTAGGGAGCTACTTCGTACTGAACCAGCTCAACGTAAGTAATGATGTCGTTTTCTGCGCCGTCCAGAGTACCGGTCTGAATTGCGTCGTAAACGTCGCCCTGAGCCATAGCGATACCAACGCCGCCCATTGCGTTCATCATGTTGATGCAGGTTTTGGAAACCATAACGCGGATCTTCATACCAGTCAGGTCAGCGGGGGTAGCAACAGCGCCGTCACGAGTGTACAGGTTACGTGCGCCCAGAGAGTATGCACACAGAACGGTGAAGCCGTGCTGTTCGGTGGTTGCATACAGGTCAGCCAGCTTGCCGGATTCGAAGACTCTCTGCTGATGTTCGATGGAGTCGTAAACATAGGGAGTGCCCAGAATAGCGAAGTCGGATGCGTAGGTTTCGATAACGGAGTTAGCAACCAGAGACATGTCCAGAACGCCCATAGTTACCTGTTCCAGAGTCTGAGCCTGGTCACCCAGCTGTGCGTCGGGGTAGATTTCCAGCTTGTAGCGGCCTTCGGTGCGAGCTTCCAGCTCGTCGGAGATCCACTGCAGAGTCTGAGCTTCGGGGTTGGTGATGGTCTGGTTGAAGGCAACCTTCAGAACCTTGGTTTCAGCAGCGTCATCGCCGCTGTCGGAGCCACCGCCACATGCTACCAGAGAGAAGCACATAACGAGGGCCAGGATCATTGCGAGAATTTTCTTCATTTTTATTCCTCCTGGAAAAATTTGAATTTTGTCCGCGAATGACGGACGGTTGAAGATGCAAATGTCCGAAAACCTTGCCGGTACAAAATTTTCGGAAAATGATAAGACATTACAGGTTTATCATCATATTAACTAATATATCAGCTGTATTTTAGATAATAAAACAGCAATGTTCACCGTCTGGTCATTTAATGTAATATTATCATTCAGTTACAAAGTTGTCTATGATTGAGCACAATCATAGTGATAAAATTTTCTCTGTGTTTTTTGATAAAAAAGACTAAGTGTTGTTTTTCGTACATATACTGGACCATGAAACATCGGGAGTGTGGTCAATGGTATATGCAGACATCGACCGACGGGTCGTGGAGATTGCGGAATATATTGTAGAACGGCGGGATACGGTACGTGGTGCGGCGCAGCATTTCGGCTGCAGCAAGTCCACGATACATAAATATATGACGGAGCGCCTACAGACCTTGGATGGTGAACTGTATTTGCAGGTGCGCGGTATTCTCGATTTGAATAAAGCGGAGCGTCATATTCGAGGTGGGCTTGCCACGAGAAATAAATATAAAAACAGCCACTCTTGATGGAATGGCTGTTTTATATTGCTCTATTATACGAGGATGCCGCGTTTTTTTGCTTCAAAGGTCAGCTCATCACGGAAATTGGGATGTGCGATGGCAATCAGCTGCCTGGTGCGTTCACCGAGGCTTCTACCGCGCAGATGCGCAATGCCGAACTCGGTGACGATGAAGTCCACGTCGTTTTTGGATGTGGTGACGATGGCACCGGGGGTAAGAATGGGCTTGATTTTGCTGATGGTGTCGTCCTTTGCGGTTGCGGTGAATGCGATAAAGCTTTTACCGCCCTTGGACTGGCAGGCACCGCGGACGAAGTCAACCTGACCGCCGGAGCCGCTCATGTGCTTGGTGCCCACGGATTCGGCGCAGACCTGACCAAAGAAGTCAACCTCCAGCGCTGCATTGATGGAGATCATATTGTCGTTTTGGCAGATGATCGCAGGATCGTTGGTATATTCTACAGGGAGAATTTCAATGGAGGGGTTGTCGTCCAGAAAATCATAGATTCGCTGGCTGCCGTATGCAAAGGTGGTAACGGAGCGGCCGCGATGAATACGCTTGCGGCTGTTATTGACGGCACCGCATTCGATGAGCTCTACCATCGAGTCGGTGAACATTTCGGTATGAATCCCCAAGTCCTTTTTGGATTTCAGCGCAATGCCCGTTGCATCGGGAATTGCACCGATACCCAGCTGGATGCAGGCACCGTCGGGAATCTGCTCTGCAATGAGGTTGCCGATGAGGATGCTCTTCTCGTCCAGCTTGGTGGGAGGCAGGGTAGGCAGAGGATGATGATTTTCAGTCAGTGCAGTGACCTGAGAAATGTGAATCTGCGTACCGTTGACGCATCTGGGCTGGAAGCTGTTGACTTCCAGATAAATGCGCTTGGATTTTTCAATCATGGCGGGAGAATAGGAGCAGGTGGTGGCCATGGAGAAATAGCCGTGCTTGTCCATGGGAGATACGGCAATGAGGCATGCGTCATACTCATATTCTCTGCGGATGTGGGCAGGGATATCTCGGTAGTAAGCGGGCAGGACGTCCGCGTAGCCGCCGCCGACTGCCTTCCGCAGCCCACCAGAGGAGAACCAGGAGTAAGCGGTCAGCTTCCCTTTCCATGCGTCGCTTTCCAGAAACGGATAGGGATAGGTGTCCAGCAACATCTGGATTTTCACATCAGAGGTATCGGTCTGTGCAATTTTCTCCGCAACTGCATTGATCATGGCGTTTGCATGTGCGGGGCCCGCATCTACGATCAGATTCCAGCCGGACTGCACCTGCTTTGCAATTCCCTCACAGGTAGTTAGCTTTGTTTGATACAATGCTTGATAATCTGCCATAATGAGCCTCCTTGTCTGCTCGTATTACTTATTTTCGGTATGTACAATGATATGGGGGTAAGTAAATCTGATTCCATATTTTGCAAATACTTCACGAACGCGTTCGTTCAGAGAGAAGTATACATCCCAGTAATTTGCACTGTCGCACCATGCGCGGGCAACATACTGGATATCGTTTGCATTGTAGGCATTCAGACCGACAAAGGGAGCGGGATCCTGTGCAATGCGTTCGTCTGCAGCCATTGCTTCATACAGTGCCTGCTTGACCAGTGCGGTGGGCGCTTCATAGGATGCGGAGAAGTACAGGTCTACACGGCGCTGAGGTTCGGAGGAGTAGTTGATGATTTTGGAACCGGTGATTTCAGCGTTGGGAATCAGGATTTCCTTGTGGTCAGGAGTTTCCAGAGTGGTGCGCATGATGGAAATCTGAGTTACGGTGCCGGCAACACCTGCGATTTCCACAAACTGACCGACCTTGAAGGGCTGACTCATGAGAATGGTCACACCGGAAAATACGTCGGTGAGAATGTTCTGCACAGACAGAGACAGAGCCAGAGAGGCAACAGACAAAAGCGCAACAAGAGATGCGGTTTCGATGCCGAGTGTTTCTGCTACGATGATGATGGTCAGTGCCCACAGTGCAATTTTGATTACGGAACGGGCAAAGCCTTTGATACCTGCATCCAGACTGATTTTTGTGAACAGGTTGTCGAATATCTTCAATATGATATTCATTGCAATGCGGCAAATGATGAATACAACGATTGCTTTTCCTGCAATGGTGGCAAAGGCCAAAACGGAAGGCCAGAGTGCGGAGAGATTGAGCATAATGATGTTCCTTTCTTAGTCATTTCTTTTTACATTTAAATATGTGCCTAAAAGCAGAATATACATACAATAGTACATCCAAATGAGGGCGATGACGATGGTGGTAAGGCTTCCGTAAATGCCAAAGGAACTGCTTTTTCCGATGTACAGGGAAAACAGTGCCGAGAAGGCAATCCATGCGGCGGAAGAGAAAACGGCGCCGGGAATCTGATCCCGGATACGCAGCTTCTTTTTCGGTACCCAGGTATAAATGGCTGTGAACAAGCAGGCGAGAATCACCCATGCCAGCAGGAATCTGCAGCTGAGAATCCGGCGCAGGAAGGGGATAATACTCGGAATGTAGCTGCCGAGCAATCGGGCCACCTTTTTCCCGAACACAACGACAACAAGCATACCGACCAGCACAATGACCATCACAAGGGTGTAAAAACAGGATTTCAGCCGTGCAATCAGATATCCCTGCCGCCCTTCACCGTGAATCACATCCATGCCGCGCATCAACGCCAGAAAAGCCTTGCTTGCGGTCCACAGTGTAACCAATGCAGACAGCGAAAGAGAAATTGCACCGCCGGAGAAAATTGCGGCAATCAGCATGTCTATCATTTCGGTGACTGCTTCCGGAGAGATTTGCCCGATGCTGTCATGCACCATACCGGAGAGCTCTGCCTGCGAAAGACCGGTGTAAGGAATCACGGAGCAAATCAAAAACAGAATCGGAATCAGGGACAGAAACAGAAAAAAAGCAGAGGAGGAAGCAAACGCACTCAGCTCGATTCGACCGGTGCCCTTGATTACCTCATAGATTCTGA
>JAFQPT010000134.1 GCA_017411665.1 Oscillospiraceae bacterium
AGGTAATAATGGATACCAGAACACCCTTCAGCAGATTAAAGGGAACTACGCAGAACATAACCAGAGTACCGACACTGGTGACAGATGCATTGATTGCGGTACCCATGCCAACGATTGCTTCCAGAGGCATGCCAAACAACTGTGCAAACTTTGGGATCAGATAATAAGCATTGAACATACTACCGAAAATCGTCATGCACATGGTACCCAAAGCCATACCGCCGATTGCAGAGCCCTTGCACTTTCTGACATGGTAGAAAATAGAAGCAGGCAGTACAAAACTGCAGCCTACAACAAAGTTTGCAAAGTCGCCGACAAACGCAGTACTGGTGCCCTTCAGCAAAATCTTCAAAATAACCTTTGCCAGTTCGGTTGTGACGCCGGCAACAGGCCCAAGGAAGAACGTACAAATCATGACAGGTACTTCACTGAAGTCAATTTCATAAAAGCTAGGTGCGAAAAACAGCGGAATTTCAAAAAACATCAATACAGCTGCAATCACAGTAAACATCGCGATATAGGAAATTCTGCGTGCGGAGGAAACCTGCTTCACTGTTTTCAAAATATACTTTTCAAACAGCCATGCAACCAAATACAGTGCCAGAAATACCAGCAGGCAGACAGCTATAAAGCCTAAATTTTCTTTTGCGGATTGGATCAGTTCACTCATCGTTTTACACCTCATTGAATAAAATAATAACGCCCGATAGACCATTGCCTAACGGACGCATACATTCCTTTTGTGATGCAATCTTCTCTCATCCAGACTATACTGTCGGTACCGGAATCACACCGGTTCATGCTCTTTCAAGCTCGCGGACTTTACCGCCGGTGGGGAATCACACCCCGCCCCGAAGACAACGATATGTGGTTGTTATGAATGTATTATACTACAAGATTTTCGATTTGCAATATCGGAATAGTGCATATATAATGGAAGCAGATTTCTACAACATGAGGTAATCCCTATGTCCCAAAGAAACATTACCTGCTGCTTCACAGGCCATCGAGCAGCAAAACTCCCATGGGGGTTTTATGAAGATGACCCTCGCTGCATCCGCCTAAAAACACAAATCTATGACGCGGTAGAAGCCGTCTATGATTCCGGCATCCGTCATTTCATCTGTGGTATGGCCAACGGATGCGACATGTATTTCGGCGAAGCTGTTTTACAATTGAAACAAAAATATCCGGATGTCATTTTAGAAGCTGCTATCCCCTACTCCGGTCAAGCCGAGCATTGGAAAGAACCGGAAAAATCTCGATGGCAGCATTTACATAATAACAGTGACTTCATTACAGTTGTCAGCAAAACCTACACAAAAGATTGCATGAACAAACGAAACCGCTACATGGTTGATTGTTCCTCCGTATTAATTGCCGCATATAACGGCAGTAAAGGCGGTACGCAAAACACCTTATTGTATGCCATTCGAAGTAAATGTGAAGTCATTCAGATTTATATTGATGAAAAATAAAAAATACCGGACTTTGTCTCAGACAAGTTCCGGTATTTTTATATTTTGAAATCTCTCTGATTAGTTCAGAGCAGCCTTAGCAGCTTCGCACAGAGCGGTGAAAGCAGCGGGATCGTGGATAGCGGTTTCGGACAGCATCTTACGATTCATGTCGATACCAGCCAGCTTCAGACCGTGCATGAAGGTGGAGTAGTTCATGCCATTTGCCTTAGCAGCAGCGGAAATACGAGTGATCCACAGCTTGCGGAAGTCTCTCTTCTTCTGCTTGCGGCCAACGTATGCATAACGGCCGGACTTCATTACCTGTTCGTTTGCCATCTTGTAGTGGCGAGACTTGTTGCCCCAGTAGCCCTTAGCCAGACCCAGGACTTTATTTCTTCTTTTACGGGTCATCATTGCGCCCTTAACTCTTGCCATATCTTAAAGTCCTCCTCAATTATTTGTAGGGAATCATTTTCTTTACGGTTGCTTCGTTGGTAACGTCTGCATATGCACCGTCACGCAGTCTGCGGCAACGCTTGGTATCCTTCTTGGTCAGGATGTGTCTCTTGTTAGCGTGAGCACGCTTTACCTTGCCGGACTTAGTCAGAGAGAATCTCTTCTTAGCACCGGAATGTGTCTTCATCTTAGGCATGTTGATTGTTCTCCTTCCTTGGATCTTTCGACCGATTATTATGCGTCCTGTTCGGCTGCAGCCTTATCAGCAGCCTGCTTCTTAGCTTTCTGTTCCTTCTTCAGCTGATTCTGAGACTTGGGAGACAGGAAGATAGACATGCTTCTGCCTTCCAGCTTGGGCTCCTTGTCCAGATTTGCGATATCAGCACACTTTGCGGCAAAATCGCGCAGCAGGTTTTCACCGATATTGGTGTGTGCCATTTCTCTGCCGCGGAAACGTACGGAAACCTTTACACGATCACCGTCAGCCAAGAACTTCTGGCCATTTTTCAGCTTGGTGTTGAAGTCGTTTTCGCCGATACCGGGGGACATGCGAATTTCCTTCACATCCATTACATGCTGATTCTTCTTAGCTTCCTTCACCTTCTTATTCTGCTCAAAACGGAACTTACCGTAGTCCATAATCTTGCAGACAGGGGGCTTGGCATTGGGAGAAATCATTACAAGGTCCAAATCCTGTTCATCAGCGATCTTCTGAGCTTCAGCAGAACTCATCAGACCCATCTGTTCACCGTCGGAACCGATCAGTCGGATTTCCTTCTCCTGGATCTCATCATTGATCAAATTGACTTCGTTAGCGATGACTGAACACCTCCAAAAAAAATAGCGCGGACAGAACAATCCACGCATAAACACACAGTGATTACGTTATAATCACTTGAATTTATTAACCCGGACTGGCCTATTGTCGCCGGGTGAGGAAAGTCCTGCTTTGTTTTGCTCGATTATTGTACCAGTACAATATAGAAAAGTCAAGTAATTTTTATTCGTTTTATAAAAATTTCTAAAATAATTTTTGTTGGGTATGCTAAACATGAGGTGATTTCCCATGATACTTGAACGAACCACAATATTTTTTCTGGGCTCCGTCCTTTATGGTTTTATAGAGCTGATTTCCCGTGGATGGACCCACTGGTCTATGCTCCTTGCAGGCGGTATTTGCATCAGTATCATGTACTGTATTGCAAACCAATCCACCTTCCCAATCTGGCAGCAACTGATTCTATGCGCCGCAGTAATTACCACAGTGGAATTTCTATGCGGGATTCTGTTCAATTTGTACCTCAAATGGCATATCTGGGACTATTCGGCAAGAGCATTTCATTTAATGGGGCAGATATGCCCCGCCTACACTGCAATGTGGCTTTGCATATCCGCCCCCGGTTTATGGTTATGCAGACAACTGCATAAATTGTTTCATTAATAGGTGCAATCGGAAGTATCCTGCGCTGCTGCAATCTTTACGATTCGGCTGGTACCCAGACGGTCTGCGCCGAGATTGATCATATCTTCAGCATCCTGCAGAGAAGAAATGCCGCCTGCTGCTTTTACCTTCAAGTGAGGAGCGCTGTACTTGCGCATCAAGGCAACATCTTCACGCGTGGCGCCTGCCTTAGAAAAGCCGGTGGAAGTCTTAATATAATCAGCACCGGTTTCGGAAACGATTTCACACAGCTTGATTTTTTCTTCCTCGGTCAGCAGACAGGTTTCGATAATGACCTTCAAAATCTTTCCCTCGGTTGCCTCACGAACTGCTTTGATATCTTCGAAAACAGATACCCAGCACGCATCCTTTACCATACCAAGGTTAATGACCATGTCAATTTCATCTGCACCATTCTTGACAGCATCAGCAGCTTCATACGCTTTCACTACAGAGGTAGAGTAGCCGTTGGGAAAACCGATGACAGTACAAATAGCAAGGCGGTCACCAACGTAACGCTTTGCCCCTGCAACATGTGCAGCGGGAATGCATACACTTGCACAGCCGTACTTCATACCTTCATCACACAAATTACGAATTTCTTCTGCAGTTGCATCCACACGCAGCAGAGTATGGTCACACTTAGCCAGAATATCTTTCAGTTCCATGTACATCATCCTTTAATTAGATTCGGGAAACCCCATAATTATACTTATTATATCCTATTCCCGAGAATGTTGCAAGCAATGCCGCATATCCATGTTCACAGTTGAATAAAATGATGCAGGGATAAGGAATTGTTCCACTTCCCTAATTACCGGAGGTGAACCATGGAAAACATTACGAACAACTACGCGGAATTATCCGGCATTATAAAAGAGGCACCGTGCATTTCTCATACAAACAGAGGGGAGACATTTTATATCGTACCTATTTCGGTTCTGCGTTTATCGGGAACCGCTGATACGATCAACGTCATTGTCCGAGAAAAGCTTCTTCCTCCGGATTTGGAGCCGGGAACTCACATCCATGTTTTCGGTCAACTGCGATCATTCAATAATAAAACCGAAAACGGAGCAAAACTAATCATTAGTGTATTCGCCAGAGAATTCATCCCGGAATATTCCGAAAGCCGAAACGATATTCTCTTAAAAGGAACAATCTGTAAAAAGCCCAATTTTCGAAAAACGCCTCTCGGCCGTGAAATATGCGATTTTATGCTTGCTGTGAATCGAAAATACAACAGAAGCGATTATATTCCCTGTATTGCCTGGGGTATAAAAGCAAGAGAAATATCACAATTTGAGGTCGGCGCAGCCATTATACTCAGTGGAAGAATACAAAGTCGTACATACATTAAAATAATAGACAATCAACCAATGGAGAAAACTGCATATGAAGTATCTGTCATTGAATACGAATAAAAAAGGATCGACTGTTTCAGTCGATCCTTTTTAGGTTCAGAAAGAATTATTCTTCGTCAGCCTGTTCGTTTTCCAGCAGAGCGCGGATGGACAGGGAGATCTTCTGCTTTTCGTTGTCGATAGCAGTGATCTTTGCATCAACTTCTTCGCCTACGGTCAGAACATCACCGGGCTTGCCAATGCGGCGGTTAGCAATCTGAGAAATGTGAATCAGACCATCAACGCCGGGCAGAACTTCTGCAAATGCGCCGAAGTCCATCAGCTTTACGATCTTAACGGTAGCAACGTCGCCTTCTGCGTAAGTTTCGGTGAACTTGGTCCAGGGGTTGCCGTTGGGATCCTTGTGGCCCAGAGAGATCTTGCGTGCTTCCTGATCAAAGCTGATAACGTATACGTCCAGCTTATCGCCAACGGAAACTACTTCTGCAGGGTTCTTTACACGGCCCCAGGACAGTTCGGATACGTGAACCATGCCGTCGATGCCGCCGATATCAACGAATACGCCGTAAGAGGAAATGGACTTAACGGTGCCTTCGTAGTGCTTGCCAACTTCAATGCCGCCCCATACCTTTTCAGCTGCCGCACGGCGTTCTTCACGCTGAACAGCACGGATAGAACCAACAACTCTGCGGCCCTTAACTTCGGTAATCTTCAGGCGAACGGGCTGCTTCAGCAGAGAGCTCATTTCAGCATCTCTGGGCAGACCGGTCTGAGAAGCGGGAACGAATACGCGATTGCCCTTAACGGTAACAACTACGCCGCCCTTATTGTCTTCGGTAACAACGCCTTCAACAACTTCGCCGGTTTCTGCTGCATTTACGATTGCTTCCCAGTTCTTAGCTGCGTCCAGACGCTTCTTGGACAGCTGAACAGTGCCTTCCATATCGTTTACGCGAACGACAACAGCCTCAACCTTGTCGCCAACCTTAACAGTTTCATCAGTGAATTCCAGAGTGGGAATAAAACCGGAGTACTTCATACCCAGGTCTACATTAACTTCAGTAGTAGTGATTGCGACAACTTCACCGGTAACTTTATCGCCGTTATATATTGTCTTCAGAGACTCTTCCAGCAGTTCTGCAAAGCTCTTTTCTTCCATTTTGATTTCGTCTGTCATCGTTTGTTTTACCTCCTTAATGATCCACGACGGAGCCGAAGCTCCGGCAGTCATGCCGACTTTATCTGCGTTTCGCAGTCGTTCCAAATCCAGTTCTCCGATGTTTTCGATAAACTGAACATTGTCGCAATGCTGCTGACACAGCTGCGCAAGGTGTACGCTGTTTGCGCTGTCCTTACCGCCGATCACAACCATGGCATCACAATCAGATGCAATTTGAATCGCCTCCGACTGTCTCGTGGATGTAGCCTCGCATATTGTATCAAATATTTCGAGGTTTGTACACTCTTTTTTTAATTTTTTCTCACATTCTTCAAAATTTAAACGTGTTTGAGTGGTCTGAATGACCATTGACACGGCTTTTTTTGAAAAATCCGGATGTTCAGAAATATATTGCTCCAATTCTGTGACGTTTTCGAACACCAAAGCATCATCACAACAGCCGCAGATGGCAACAACTTCGGGATGAGACGGTTTTCCGATTACCACAACCTGTCGTCCTTCTGCATTTGCCTTCTTCACAATTTTGTGAATACGAAGAACTTTGGGACAGGTAGAATCAATGACCTGCTCCGCAACAGCTCTCAACGCAGTATCCACAGCCATGGACACCCCATGAGCACGAATAATCACTCGCGCTCCTTCGGGAATCTCCTCAGGAGACTGCGCGACTTGTAGGCCTTGCTTCTTAAAATGCTCCACCACGTCATTATTGTGAATCAAATGCCCAAGACTGTAGCAATTACCGCCTTGCTGCAGCATTTCTTCCGCA
>JAFQPT010000135.1 GCA_017411665.1 Oscillospiraceae bacterium
CTCCACCGTGGCAGGTGCACTGGCAGCTGTCAAGCTGCACATCCCCGTGCTGCACGTGGAAGCAGGCAATCGTCTGGGTACTATGGACAGCCCCGAAGAAATCAACCGCATCCTCACCGACCATTGCTCCAGCCTGCTGCTGTGTGCAACACAGGATGCAAAGGACAAGCTGGCAAAGGAAAATCTGGGAGACAAGGCACACGTGGTGGGCAACATCATGTATGACTCCTTCCTGCACTTTGCAAATAAGCCCTGGGACCACCCCGAGGTCATCGGTCTGGACGGCAATCCCGTGGAAATTCCCGAAGAATTCTACTACATGACCTGCCACAGACAGGAAAATACCTTCTCCGATGAACCCTTGACCGAGATTCTTTCCGCTATGGAAAGTCTGGACGCACCTACTATCTATGCGGTGCACCCCAGAAACCACGACCGTGCTTTGCGTGTTGTGGCGAACAACGGCTTTAAGAATATTATTCTCACCGAGCCTGTGAAGTACTCCGACTCTGTGCAGCTGGTCAGCCGTGCCAAGAAGGTCGTCACCGACTCCGGCGGACTGCAGTGCGAAGCCTTCTATGCAGGGGTACAGTGCGTACTGGTCATGGATTATGTGGTATGGCCCGAAACCATGGTGCATAACCGCAACCAGCTGGCAAAGCCCAACAAGGAAGACATTCTGGCAAAGCTGAGTGCAGAGCAGTATATCGATCCCGAATACAAGCCCTTCGGTGACGGTCACGCAGCGGAAAAGATCACCGAGCTGATCACCGAATTTTTTGAGAACAGAAAATAATTCCGCTTTCCCTTTACCGAACAAAAACAAGATTTTTGTTCGGTAAAAGGTGCGGAACATAGCTGAGAGCGTATTTCTATTTGATAGATTCATTGATAATTAAAGAGGTGTAAATATATGAAATATGCAATTATTGGTTGCGGAGCAATTAGTAAGAACCATATTGCAGGTGCGCTGAACACCGGTCTGGAAATCCGCGGTCTGTGCGACATCGTGGACACCGGCATCCCCGCACTGATGGAAATGATTCCGGTCGAGCAGCAGGCAGGGGTCAAGTACTACCCCGACTATAAGGACATGCTCACCGAGGTCAAGCCCGACCTGGTTGCCATCGCAACCGGCAGCGGTGTCAAGACCCGTATTGCGCTGGACTGCATCCGTGCAGGCGCAAACCTCATCATCGAAAAGCCCATCGCATTGTCCATTGCCGATGCCGATGCCATCATCGCGGCAGCGAAGGAAATGAACGTCAAGGTCTGCATCTGCCACCAGAACAGACTGAACCCCTCTGTGCAGGCTATCTACAAGGCAGCACGGGAAGGCCGCTTCGGCCGTATGCTCCACGGCAGCGCACGTGTGCTGTGGAATCGCAACAAGGCTTACTACGATGCAGCCAAGTGGCGCGGTACCTGGAAGTCCGACGGCGGCACTCTGATGAATCAGTGCATCCACAACATCGACATCCTGCGCTGGATCATGGGCAACGATATCAAGCAGGTCTTTGCTTATACCGACCGCCAGACCCATGATTACATTGAAGCGGAAGACATCGGTGTCGCAGTTGTGAAGTTTGCAAACGGTGCTTACGCAACCATTGA
>JAFQPT010000136.1 GCA_017411665.1 Oscillospiraceae bacterium
GGTATGGTATATTTATGCTGTATACTTATAAAATGCAATCATTATGTCTATTTTACAACAGAAAACGAGGAATCGAGTTTGAAATACGAAGAAAATAACGAACAGTTCCGTTCCGAACCTGCGGAAAAGGAACTGAAAAATGAAATCGTGGAAGGCCGCAACGCTGTCATCGAAGCACTGCGAGCAGGCCGCGCCATTGACAAAATCTATCTGGCAAAGGGCGAAACCGACAAGACCCTCGGTCACATTGCCTCCAAGGCAAGAGCTGCGGGCATTGTCGTGGTGGAAACCGAACGCCGCAAGCTGGACCAGATGAGCATGACAGGTGCCCATCAGGGTGTTGTGGCGGTTTGTGCGGTGCGCACCTACTGCTCTATTGATGACATTCTGGCCATCGCAGCCGAACGCGGCGAAGACCCCTTTGTCATCATCTGCGATGAAATCAGCGACCCCCACAATCTGGGTGCCATCATCCGCTCCGCAGAATGTGCTGGGGCACACGGCATCATCATTCCCAAGCGCCGCAGCGCAGGCGTGACCGCCATTGTCGGCAAGGTCAGTGCAGGCGCAGCAGAACACATGGCAGTTGCCCGTGTTCCCAATATCACCAATGCCATCAAGGAACTGAAGCAGGCAGGTCTCTGGATCTACGGCACCGCCGCAGACGGGCAATCCTCCCTGTGGAACACCAACCTCACCGGCCCCATCGGTCTGGTCATCGGTTCCGAAGGCGACGGCATGAGCCGTCTGGTTGCAGAAAGCTGTGACGTAACCGTCAGCATCCCCATGAAGGGCAAGGTTTCCTCCTTGAACGCTTCCTGTGCCGCTACTATTTTGATGTACGAAGTACTCCACCAGAGAATGAAATGATTTAAGACCGTAAGGATCGTGAGATAATGAGTATTCTTGAAGACCTGGATTTGATGGACCTGCTCGATGAGCTGCCCGCTGAGGCGGATTTCGATCTGGACGACATCCTGTTTGAATTCAGCACCCCCGGTCTGTTTGCTGCTCCCGAGAAAGAACAGAAAGAGATTGTCCCGGAAGTTGAAGTCGAAATCGAGGAACCTGCTCCCGAAGTCGCTGCAGAAGAAGTCCTTCCCGAAGTGATCGCAGAAGAGACTTCCGAAGCATTCGAAGAGGAAGAACCCTTCGATGTAACAGAAGAGGAAGAACCCGTTGCCAAAGCAATCGACGACGGGGAAGACGATGTGATCGTGATTCCCGATATTCCCCTGGACTTTTCCGATGCGGAAGAGGAAGCAGACTTTGAACATAATGACGCCACTCTGTTTGGTGACTCTTTGAGTCTGTGTGACGTGCTCTTTGAATTCGGCACACCCGTAGACGACGAAGGTGTGAAGGTGTATTCCCCCGCTGCGCAGGCGGAAATCGTTGCCGACGAAGACGAGGACGACGTCAAGGTTTACATTCCCGAAGCCGCTCCCGAAGCTATTGAAGCAAAAGCAGAAGAGCCTGTCGGCACTGTTGTGTTCACCGCCTTGGATGAACAGGAAGTACAGGAAGCTGTACAGCCCGAACAGGCACCTGCACAGGCAAAGGCTCCCGGCTTCTTTGCAAAGGCCGCAGCAGCCGTGATGGGACTGTTCGCATCCAAAAAAGCCGCAAAAGCCGCGGCTGTCCCCGCTGCACCCGAGGCACCTGCAGAAGAAGATATTCTTCCTGTATTGACCGCGGATTCCCTCACCGACGATGCGGAAATCCCCGTCATCGGCTTTACCGAAGCGGAGGAAGCTCCCGTCCCCGAAGCAGAAGATGTGGTTTCCGAAGCAGAGCTGCTGTTCCTGTTTGCAGATGAAGAGCTTGACGGAGAAACCGTTTCTGCCATCGACGAGGAAGAAACCATTCCCGTCATCGACGAAGAATCCGTCACCGTCATTGACGAAGAAGATGATGTCACCGTTATCGACGAGGAAGACACCATCCCCGTCATCGACGAGGAAGAAGCTGCCACCGTCATTGACGAGGAAGAAGCTGTTACCGTCATTGACGAGGAAGAAGCTGTCACCGTCATTGATGAGGAAGACACCATCCCCGTCATCGACGAAGACGAGGATGTCACCGTTGTTCGGAATGCGGAAACCGAGCTTTATGATACCGGTGTTCTGTTCACCGGACCTCTGGACATCAATGACATTCTCTATGAATGCAGCTCCTATGAGGAAGAATCCGAAGAACCCGTACTGCCTCTTCCCGAAGACCTCGAAGAAGAGGACATCAAGGTTTATATCCCCGAAGACACTTCCGCTGTTCAGCCCATCGAAAAGCAGCCTGACCCCACCATTCTGTTTGATGCACTGGATTTGAGCACAGAGTCCGACTCTGCACAAGCGCAGCCCGCTGTAGCACCTGTACAGCCCAAGGCTCCCGGCTTTTTTGCAAAAGCCGCAGGTCTGGTGATGGGTCTGTTCGCTGCCAAGAAGGCCGCAAAAGCCGTCACTCCCGCAGTGCAGCCCGTTCCCACCGCCTCCACAGAAGACGCTTTTGCAAATGTTTCCGATTTGTTCAGCGAAGCAGAAGCAGGCGAGCTGTATGATGTGGACGACTTGATGCTGGAGCTGGAGCTGGAAGCAGAACGAGAAGCTGAACTGGAAGCAGAAGCCGCTGCAAGAGAGGCCGCAGAACGTCTGGCAAGAGAAGAAGAGCAGCGCATTATGGAGCTGGAGGCACAGCGTCTGGCACAGGCAGAAGCCGATGCGGAAGCAGAAGCTGCCCGTCTGAAAGCCGCGGAAGATGCCCGCATGAAGGCAGAAACCGATGCTCTGCTGATGCATTTGCAGGCAGATGACGAGCCCGTCTATGTACCCGACACCCCCGTTTCCGAAACCACTGTCGATCTGCAGGTACCCGTACTCGAAGAACGCCCCGCAGAATCCGATACTCCCACATATGATTTCGCTGCTGTGGATCTGCCCACGCAGGAAAAGGAATACACCGCACCTCAGATGGACATCTCCATCGACGAAGAAGTCCCCGAAGAGGTCGGCGATCTTCTGGAAATGCCCGATGTGGAGCAAACCACCGCAGAACCCGAAGAAACTCCCGAAGAAGCGGCTGCACGCAAAAAGAAGGAAGAGGACAATCTTCACTACAAGCCCGAAGAGTCTGCCGCCAAGACGGTCACCTCTCACATCGGCAAGCGCTTCGGTGCAGCCTTCGCAGCCTTCACCAATTTCTCCGATGACTGCGACGACGAAGAGGCTCTCGGCCCCGAACTGCCTTCCAACAAAGCATATCGCTTCTTTAATAAGTTTATCAACGCATATCGTTTCCGTTTGCGCATCAGCACCGTGCTGTGTGTCATTCTGGGCTGGATTTCTCTGGGTCTGCCCGTATTCGGCTCTCTGAAGAATCCCGCCGCAGCTGCCGCCATGTGTCTGATGATTCTGCTGACCGTCATGCTGGCAGGTGCCGACATTCTGGCAGTCGGCGTACGCAGCCTGATTGGCAAGCGTCCCGGTGTTCACAGCCTGGTTGCTGTTTCCTGTCTGGCTTCCGTCATTGATGCCATCGTTATCGTAGCAACCAAGGGCGTCGGCGGTTATCTGCCCTTCTGCGGCGTATCTGCAATCAGCATGTGCTTTGCAATTTACGGCAGCCTGCTGTACTGCCGCAGCCAGCGTCTGAACTTCAAGACCCTGGACCGTGCAAACGAACCCATGACCATCAGCGTGGATTACGGTATTGTGGAAGAAGACACCTCCACCGTATACCGCACGCCCGGTCACCCTGAAGGATATATCCACCACAGTGAAGAAGAGGATTTGAGCGAAACCGTATTCGGTATCATTGCTCCCGTTCTGATTCCCGCAATCCCCGTCATGACACTCCTTGCCGCACTGTTCTCCGGCGGCTTCGGTGACTTCTTCCACATCATGGCAGCAATGTTTGCGGCAGCAGCCTCCTTCGGCGCACTGATTGCATTCCCCCTGCCTTATTTCCTGGTACAAAGAGACCTGTACGGCACCAAGGCAGCTATCGCAGGCTGGGCAGGTGCCCGTGAAATCGGCAGAGTATCCAGCATGATCGTTACCGACCGTGACCTGTTCCCCGATGACACCGTCTCCATCAAGAGCGTACGCATTGTGGACAATGTACCTCCCGATTTGACGCTGTCTTATATCTGCAGCATGATTCACCGTTCCGGCAGCTGTCTGGTTCCCGCCTTTACACAGCTGGCAGAAAACAATGAATGTGAACTGAAGGATGTGGAAAACTTCCAGTGCCATGAAGCAGGCGGTCTCAGCGGCATCATCGGTCCCGACGATGTTCTGGTGGCAAGTCACTCCTACATGAAGCTGCAGGGCTTCCGTATTCCCGCCCGTAAGAAGGACAGTGAAAACGCTCTGTTCCTGGCTGTCAACGGTCATGTTATCGCTTACATTATCGTAGACTACAAGCCCATTAAGTCTGTGCGTGCAGGTCTGCAGTCCGCCCTGCGCGGCAATGTGGAAATGATTTTCGCAGCCCGCGACTTCAATGTCACACCTCTGCTGATCAGCAAGAAGTTCAAGTCCGCAACGGAAACCCTCCGCTTCCCCTCCTACAGCCAGCGTTACGAAATCACCTCTCAGGTCAATTCCGAAACCGCTACCTGTGCAGCTGTGGTTTACCGCAAGAGCTTCTATTCCTACGCAGTGGTCGTGGAAAAGGCAAGATACCTGTACAACTCCGTTACCTGGGGCGTCATCCTGTCGACGGTCTCCTCGATTCTGGGTGTACTGCTTATGTTCATCATGGCACTGACCGGTGCAGGCGCAGCGGTTACCGTCAGCCGACTGCTGGTATTCATGCTGCTGTGGCTGATTCCCACACTGGCACTGACCGTCAGCATCACAAAGTAATACAAAATCAAGAATCGGCGAGAAAATCTCGCCGATTCTTTGCTTTTTAAGCATATTTCATAGAAAAAACGGCAGATTCGTAAAATATAGAGTGCATACTTTGTGCAACTTTGAGTTATTGATAAAAAATATTCAATCGTGTATAATGTACAAGCATGTATTAATTTTTGAAGTATTTTTTGTTTTAAATTATACAGTTTCTGAAAGGAAGTAAACCAACAATGAGTTACGCAACCACAAACATCCGCAACATCTGCCTTCTGGGCCACGGCGGCAGCGGTAAGACTGCTCTGACCGAAAGCCTGCTCTATATCACCGGCGCAATCGACCGCATGGGCAAGAACGCTGACGGCAACACCGTTTGCGACTTCGACGCAGAAGAAATCCGCCGCGGTATTTCCATTTCCGCAGCTGTTGCTCCTGTTGAATACAGAGGCACCAAGATCAACGTCATCGACACTCCGGGTAACTTCGACTTCTCCGGTGCTGTTATGGAAGCTCTGCGCGCAGCTGACGCAGCTATTATCGTTTGCTCCGCTAAGGACGGCATCACCGTAGGTCTGGAAAAGGCATGGAAGTTCTGCGAAGAACGCAATATGCCCCGTATCATCTACATCTCCAAGATCGACGAAGAAAACAGCGACTACAACGCAACCTACAACGCACTGCGTGAACGCTTCGGCAACAAGATCGCTCCCATCGTAATTCCCACTCTGGACGGCAACAAGAAGGTTACCGGTCTGATGGACGTTCTGAACAAGCGTGCATACGAAATGCACAACCTGAAGCGCGTTGAAATCGAAATTCCCGAAGGCAAGGAAGACGTTATCGAAGAATTCAACGAAGCTCTGAAGGAATCCGTTGCTGAAACCAGCGAAGAAATGATGGATAAGTTCTTCTCCGGCGAAGATTTCACCTACGCTGAAATGATCAAGGGCCTGCACCAGGGTGTTACCGAACTGTCCATGTTCCCCGTTCTGTGCGGCTCCGGCCTGAACTGCATGGGTTCTCTGCTGCTGATGGACAACATCGTTGACCTGCTGCCCAACCCCATGGAAGGCAACTACCACAAGGCAACCATGGCTGACGGTACCCCCGAAGTATTCGTAGTATCTCCCAATGCTGTTCCCGCTGCATTCGTTTGGAAGACCGTTTCCGATCAGTACGGCAAGTACTCCTTCATCAAGGTTCTGTCCGGCACCATCACCTCCGACACTCCTCTGGTCAACGCACGTACCGGCGAAACCGAAAAGCTGGGCCGTCTGTACACCATGACCGGCAAGAAGAACGTAGAAGTCAAGGAACTGTCCTGCGGCGACATCGGCGCAATCGGCAAGATGGACAAGGTCAAGACCGGCGATACTCTGTGCGACGCACGTAAGGTCGTTGCTCTGAAGGGCATCCCCTACGCAAATCCCTGCTACACCATGGCAATTGCTCCCAAGACCAAGGGTCAGGAAGACAAGGTTGCTGCAGGTCTGGCACGTCTGAACGAAGAAGATCCCTCCTTCAACGTAGTAAACAACGCTGAAACCCACCAGATGGTTATCTCCGGCATGGGCGACATTCAGGTTGACGTACTGTGCAACAAGCTGAAGACCCGCTTCAATGTTGATACCGTTCTGGCTCCCGCTAAGGTTGCTTACCGCGAAAAGATCAAGGGCAAGGTAGAGGCTCACGGCCGTCACAAGAAGCAGTCCGGTGGTTCCGGTCAGTTCGGTGACGTTTGGATCCGCTTCGAACCCCAGGAAGAACAGGACGAAATGATCTTCGCAGAAGAAGTTTTCGGCGGCGCTGTTCCCAGAAACTTCTTCCCCTCCGTTGAAAAGGGTCTGCGCAATGCAGTGAACAAGGGCGTTCTGGCCGGCTACCCCGTAGTAGGCCTGAAGGCTACCCTGTACGATGGCTCTTACCATCCCGTTGACTCCAACGATATGGCCTTCCAGACCGCTGCACGTCTGGCATACCAGGATGGTATTCCCAAGGCTAAGCCCACCATCATGGAGCCCATCGGCCTGCTGAAGGTTACCATTCCCGATGCAAACCTGGGCGATATCATGAGCGATATCTCCTCCAAGCGTCGCGGTACCGTTCTGGGCATGGAAGCTGAAGGCGGCATGCAGACCGTTGAAGCTGAAGTTCCCATGGCTGAAATGGGCAGCTACACCATCGACCTGCGTTCCATGACTCAGGGCCGTGGCTCCTTCACCATCGAATTCGCTCGTTACGAAGAAGTTCCCGCTAACATTCAGCAGAAGATTATTGCTGAAGCAAAGGCAGAAGACTAATTCAAATACTCCAAAGGACGTACCGTTGAGTACGTCCTTTTTTATTGTGTAGATTCCTCTGGTATTTTGTCGGATGATGTCGTATAATATTTCTATCGACAACAATACACCGTAAATGGAGTTTTCAATATGGCAATGAAACAAAGACCTCAATCCGGACAGCAGAGCAAGCATCCCCGTCAGGGCTCCGCACAGCCCCGCAATGGCCGTCCCCGCAGCGGCAATACAGGAACTGCGCAGAAGAAAAAGAATGCTTCCGCACCGCAGCAGAATCCCAAAGCAAAGCGTACCAATCGGGAAGCCGCCGCAGAAGCAGCTACCCCCGGCAATATTCTCTGGAAACTGGCACTGATTTTGTGCGTCGGTCTGGTCGTGTTCAGTCTGCTGTTTGCAAGCATCAACGGCGGCGCAAAGTATGTGGGCATCACCTATGAAACCGAATCGGAAAATGTGACCCCCACGCCTCCCGTATCCAGTGTTGACCCCAACGTCAATATCACCGGCTCTGACATTACCCCTCTGCCGCCCAGTCCCACTCCCGATGCCGCGCAGAATCAAGACGGCGGCACCATTATCAACGGACAGCCGGTCACCCCTTGATTTTGCAAAATAACCGCACCTCTTGTGAGGTGCGGTTATTGCTTCTTTTAAGGAAACATGGTAAAATCATGTCACTTACGAAAGGAGACTGAGAAAAATGAAACATCTCGTAAAAATTTCCGCAATCTGCCTGCTCATTCTGGCTATGCTCATGTCTCTGTGTGCCTGCGGCGCATCCGACACCGCAGACACCAACACCGACGTTGATGTGGGCGATTTGAAGCGCAATCTGATTGGCCTCACCCCCGATGATTTCAAGCTGCTCGTACAGGGCAATCTGGACGAAATTTATCTCGGCGTGTTTGATGACAAATATCTGGCACTGGTAGACGGCAGCGAAGCAAGCGCACAGGAAATCTACGACGAAGGCATGGCTTATGAAGCAGAATACTTCTGCTACTACTTCGACGTTGAATATCCCACCGATGCATTCCTGCAGGAACTCATCGACGTATACAAGGAAATTTACGGCCATTCCAAATATAAAGTGGGCGACGCGTCCAAGCTGGATGAAACCACTTATGTGGTCAAGCTCACCGTATCCCCCATCGACATCATGGAGCTTGTACTCGATGCAGTGGAGAACGGCGCAGCAGATTCCTTCTATGACAAGTACGCCAACGTAAATGTTGAGGCAATGACCGAGGCTGAATATCAGGCATACGATGAAGAATGGGCATACATGATTCTGGATATTCTCCGTGACCAGCTGCCCAACATCGGTTATCTGGAAGAAGAAACCCTGGCCGTACAAATCGTTCTGGAAAATGACGTTTGGATGATCGGCGACAGCGATTTGAGCACAATCGACAGCCTGATCATTGCATACCCCTAAAAAGCACATAAGGAGAGTCTGAACAGGCTCTCCTTTTTCTATTGCCGCAGCCTGTATGCCGCAGATTTTGTCAGTTCTCTTTGCAGGTATCCGTCATCGGGATACAGCGTCCGCTCAAATCCGATTTTCTCATGCTGCAAGCACAGCTCCAGCATCAGCAGAAATATTCCCATGTCGATTTGATTGTAGTAGGTCACCTTGTCCGCAGGCATAATGCCCCGTTTCCCCGCTTTTTTATAACGGAATACCGTCAGCTGCGCCCCATCCCGCTCAACAAACCACGGCTGTGTGTTGCAGGCACTGGGAGAAAAACGCACAATATCAGAAACACCCTCTATCAAATCTCCCTGCCAGATTTCCCCCAAAGACTTCCGCTTGCTTTTGAACATGTTCTTACGGAATTTCTCCGAAGGCATTTTGGCAATGGCGAACATAATGACAAAATCCAATCCGTCAAATTGTATTTCTTCCACTTTGCCGATTCCGAACCACAAAGCACCGATATCGCGGCTTGCCAGATATAAGTCCAGTTGCTGACCAAGATAGCCGATATTTTGCAGATACCCGTCTTTTTTCTCGCTGTATAGCAGAATACAGTATTCCTGCCCGCGCTTGCAGGTGGTTTCCGCAGCGGGGACAATGCGCATCGCAGTACGAATGTTCGGAACAAGTGGAATGAGTGTATCGTAATATGCCTCTATGTCTCTCAATTCCGCATTTTCAATCTCTCCGATGTCCTTGAATATGTGAAAGGATTTCCGTTTAAAAATCATGTCGTACAGCATCACGCTCACCTCATGAAAAGGGTAACACAAACTGGTAGATTCCAACGTA
>JAFQPT010000137.1 GCA_017411665.1 Oscillospiraceae bacterium
ACTGATGATTGACCGCGTAACCAAACAATATAAAAACCACATTGCCGTTGACCGTATATCCGTCACGCTGCATCAAGGGGTCTACGGACTGCTTGGTGCAAACGGTGCAGGAAAAACCACCTTAATGCGCATGCTCTGCGGAATATTGACTCCCACAAGCGGTACCATCACCTTTGACGGCATGGATGTCAGCTGTGAGGAATACCGCTCTGTTTTGGGCTATCTGCCCCAGGATTTCGGATACTATCCGGAGTTTACCGCAATGGATTTTCTCCTGTATCTGGCTGCACTGAAGGGAATCCCCAAGCCGCAGGCAAAACGAAAGGCAACGGAATTACTGGAGCTGGTGTCTCTGCAGAATGTCGGCCGCAAGAAAATCAAAACCTTTTCCGGCGGTATGAAACAGCGTCTGGGTATCGCACAGGCACTGCTCAATGACCCGCTGCTTCTGATTCTGGACGAGCCTACCGCAGGGCTGGATCCGAAAGAGCGCGTACGATTCCGTAATCTGATTGAACAACTGGGCAAAGACCGCATTGTTTTACTGTCCACGCACATTGTATCCGATATTGAGCACATCGCAGATGAAGTGCTCATGATGAAGGACGGACGGCTCATCTATCAAGGGACATGGAGCGAAGAGATGGGAGATTTGGAAACATTCTATCTGCAGCAGTTTGAGGAGGAAGCAACATGAATCCATTCGGAATACTGTACCGATATGAACTGAAAAAACTTCTTCACAAGAAAATCCTATGGGTGACTCTTTTCGTTTGTCTTATGGGAATTTCCTTTTCTCTGGTCCTCCCTCTGATTGGCTATTATTCCGTTGACGGAGAAATCATAGACTCCAACTACAATCTCTATCTTACCGACATGGCCTATCGTCGCGCCTTAAACAGCACCCCCATCGACCAAAAGCTGCTGGAAGAAACCATCGAAGCATACAGCCATGTGCCAATGGACGTTTCTCCGTACTCCCAAACTGAAGAATACCAAGTGTATGCCCGTCCATACAGCGAAATCTTCAACCTCATCCGCAGTTGGACACAACTGGATGCCATCTCTGCAGTCGAATGGTCTCCCGACGAAGCAGCACTCTATGATGCCATGGCGCAAAAAATGCAGCTATCATGGAGCTACAATCATCTGACCGATGCAGAAATCACATACTGGCAGAACAAACTCACCAATCTTCAAACACCGTTTGTCTATCAGTATCACGACGGGTATATGAATATTCTGGAGGTATTTCTGACTGTTGGATTCATGATGATTCTTTTCATCTCCATTGCACTGTCCACAACTTTTCCCGATGAGCATACCCGACGCACCGACCAGTTGATTTTATCCACCGCAAAAGGCAGAGGTCAGATTTATTGGATCAAACTGTCCGCAGGACTCACCGTCGGGCTGTTCGGCGCACTCTTGATTTCCACCGCAACCTGGATTTTGGCTTTTTCCATTTACGGGGCAGAGGGCTTTGACACCGTCATCCAGCTGTTTTACACCTCTTACGCAGGGAATCTTACCATTGGACAAGCCTGTCTCATTGCCTACAGCTGCCTGTTAATTACCGCACTGCTGATCAGCATCCTTGCCATGTTCCTGTCAGAGCTGTTTCGCAGCGGAATTGCTTCGCTGTCAATCATCACAGGCTTCCTTCTCGCAAGTTCTTTGATCCAAATGCCTGCGGAGTACCGAGTCCTCGGGCAGCTGTGGGACTATTTCCCCACAAGCTTTCTGGCCATGTGGAATGTTTTTGACTGCCGATTGATTCTTTTATTCGGCCATTGCTTCACATCCTATCAAATCGTTCCTCTTGTTTACGCTGCAGCTGCCATATTGCTGGCAAATGCAGGCAAGCACATCTATCTCCGCTATCAGGTTTCCGGACGATAGAAAAAAGCTCCACCGATTTGAACAGGTCCAGTAAAAACGGACAATAGACAAAAAGCCCCCTAATGTAGGAAAATGGAAGTACTACATTAGGGGGAATTGTTATGTCCGGAAGAAAAGGTATGAAACAGTATTCAGAAGAGTTTAAAGAAATAATTC
>JAFQPT010000138.1 GCA_017411665.1 Oscillospiraceae bacterium
AAACAAGGCTGGGTATTGCAGATGAAGCAGAGTTCGACGAGGTGCTGGAGGTATTCAATACCTATCCCATTGACACTGTGATTGTCCATCCCAGAGTGCAGAAGGACTTTTATAAAAACCCTGTGCGGCCCGAAATGTTCCGCAAGGCAGCGGAGCTGAGTGTGCATCCTCTGGAATATAACGGAGACCTGCACAGCGTTTCCGATTGCAGAGCCGTTGAGGAGCAATATCCGCAAATTCAAGGAATCATGCTGGGCAGAGGTCTGCTGGAAAATCCGGGACTGATTACTACTCTGAAAACAGGCAGAGCGGTGACAAAGGCGGAGATTCGCCGCTTCCATGATATTTATTATACCGACTATGCTGATTTCGGGTCGGGGGACAAGCAGATTCTCAGTAAGATGAAGGAACTGTGGATTTTTCTGAGTGTGAGCTTCCCGGGCAGCGAGAAGCATATGAAGCAAATCAAGAAATGCAGCAGAATGGATGACTATGACCGTATTGTGGAAAGTCTGTTCCGTGATTTGGAGTTTCGTCCGAACAAATGAAGGAGAGTTGAAATGGCATTGCCAAAATTTTTCAAGGGTATAGATGCGCTGACGTTGAAGCTGATGGCTATGGCGTTCATGCTGCTGGACCATATGTGGGCGACTGTGTGGGACGTGCCGTGGTTTACCATGATTGGCAGACTGGCGTTTCCGATTTTTGCATTTCAAATCGTTGAGGGATTTTTTCATACAAGCAGCCGTAAGCGATATATGCAGCGAATGCAGCTGTTTGCGCTGATTTCGGAGATTCCCTTTAATTTGATGGTGGCAAATGGGTTTGTGTATCCCTTCCATCAAAATGTGATGTTTACCTTTTTGATTGCGCTGCTGCTGATGAGCTGGATGGAGCAGTCCAAAACAAGTAAAGGGAAGTTTTTGTTGGTGACTGCGGTCTGCGTGGGTCTGGCCTATTTGTTGGGACTGCTGACATTTGTGGATTACTATCATTACGGTATTTTTATTGTACTGCTGTTTTACTGGACACATGGATTAAAATTCGGCTGGGTCATTCAGTTGTTGGGGATGCTGTATATCAGCGATGCCATGGCGGGTCTGCAGCTGCAGCTGGAGCTGTTTGGCAGAACGGTAGAATTCGGACAGCAGATGCTGGCGGTGCTGGCGCTGATTCCCATTTGGCTGTATAACGGCAAACAGGGCTATCATTCCAAAGCGGTGCAGCTTCTCTGTTACGGCTTCTATCCCGTGCACATGCTGGTGCTGTATTTGCTGGCTGTGCTTCTGAATAGATAAAATGCATGAAAAATCAGAAAAAACAAGACGGAACAGTGGTTTCCGTCTTGTTTTTTTGCTACAATAAATAAAATGGGATTGGTGTGAGAACCAATTCCGTATCCGAAAGTCTATGACACGCAACTGTATTTCATGAGAGGACAAACGGATAGTGCGTATTGCAATTTGTCCATCACAAAAGAACAAATTTGGAAGAAATGTGAATTGTGGAACAAAGATCTGTTTGATATACTGAGCAAAAGAGAAGGAATGTGAAAGGAGTGCCATTATGGATGTATTTGATATTATCGGCCCCATTATGATTGGGCCTTCCAGCTCCCATACAGCAGGGGCATGCCGCATCGGCAAATATGCACGCAGCATTCTGGACGAAGATGTAAAAACAGCGGAAATCTATTTCAGCGGTTCCTTTGCAAAGACCTATCAGGGCCACGGTACGGACAAAGCCATTGTAGCAGGGCTGATGGGCATGGATACGGACGACCTGCGCATCCGTAACAGTTTGGAGCTGGCAAAGGAAGCGGGCATGGATTACACCTTTATTCCCACTCAGATTGATGATGCGCACCCCAACACTGTTTTGCTGAAGGTGACCGGTGAGACAGGGAAGAAGTGGGAAATCGAAGGCGCTTCCATCGGGGGCGGCAGAATCAGTATTCGCCGCATCAACGGCACACCCGTGGATATTTCCGGAGATGCCACCACGCTGCTGGTGTATCATTTGGACACTCCCGGCATGATTTCCGATGTCACCAATATTCTGGCGCGCCGTAACGTCAATATCGGTAAGTTTGAGCTGCGCAGAGCGGTCA
>JAFQPT010000139.1 GCA_017411665.1 Oscillospiraceae bacterium
AGTATTACGAAACTTGCTGCAAGCAAATCCGGATTTGCCTGAATGCTGCGGAGCAGCGACAGGAATTGGAGTTTGCTGTCCTCTCTTTTGCCGGCAAGCAGGTTGGTCCTCGTTACGCACCCATCACCTCTGAATATCTGGACTTCGATGAAGTCATGCAGAAGTACGACGATATGATGGCTTGGCTGGCAGGTGTTTATGTAAACACTCTGAATGTCATCCACTATATGCACGACAAGTACTGCTACGAAAGAGCACAGATGGCTCTGCACGACAAGAACGTCACCCGTTGGTTCGCAACCGGTATCGCAGGTCTGTCCGTAGTTGCTGACTCTCTGTCCGCAATCAAGTACGCTAAGGTTAAGGTCATCCGTGACGAAACCGGTCTGGCCAAGGAATACGAAATCGAAGGCGACTTCCCCAAGTACGGCAACGATGACGACCGCGTTGACTCCATCGCAAACGACATCGTTCACCGCTTCATGGAACACGTTCGCAGAAATCCCACTTATCGTGATGGCATTCCTACCACTTCCATTTTGACCATCACCTCCAACGTTGTTTATGGCAAGAACACCGGCGCAACACCCGACGGCCGCAAGGCAGGCGAAGCATTTGCTCCCGGCGCAAACCCCATGCACCGCCGTGACACCCACGGTGCGGTTGCATCTCTGTCCTCCGTTTCCAAGCTGCCCTTCATGGATGCACAGGACGGTATTTCCAATACCTTCTCCATCATCCCCGGCGCACTTGGCAAGGAAGACCGCGTATTTGTGGGCGATCTGGATGTTGACTGCTGTGGCAGCGCATGCTTCTCCCCCACTCTGTTTGAATCTCTCGACAACGAATAAGAAAGGAGCCACACATTATGGCAGCTACTCAGTCTCAGATTGATAATCTGGTTTCCCTGCTGGACGGCTACGTCGAAAAGGGCGGCCATCACCTGAATGTTAACGTATTTACCAAGGAAACTCTGCTGGATGCTCAGGCACACCCCGAAAAGTATCCTCAGCTGACCATTCGTGTCAGCGGCTACGCTGTTAACTTCGTTAAGCTCACCAAGCAGCAGCAGGACGAAGTTATCTCCCGTACTTTCCACGACCACATCTAAGTCATTATGAACGGTTTCATTCATTCCACCGAAAGCTTTGGCACCGTGGACGGTCCCGGTGTTCGATTTGTGATTTTCATGCAGGGCTGCCCTATGCGGTGTAAATACTGCCATAACCCCGACACTTGGGAAATGAATGTGGGCGAACAGCGCTCTGCCGAATCCCTGATTGAAGAATTTGAGCGAAACCGCAGCTTTTACAAAAACGGAGGCATCACCGTTACCGGCGGTGAAGCACTGATGCAGATTGACTTTCTGTTGGAGCTGTTCTCATTAGCCAAGAAAAAAAATATCCACACCTGTCTGGACACTTCCGGAATCACCTACCATCCCGGTGAATCGGAATATAATCAAAAATTAGACAAGCTGATGGAAGTAACCGATTTGGTAATGTTGGACATCAAACACATTGAACCTAAGCGTCATAAAATACTCACCGGACACGACAACGCAGGAATCTTGGCCTTTGCCAAATATCTGGAACAAAAGAACGTCCCCGTTTGGGTTCGTCATGTGGTTGTTCCACAGGTCACCAGCAGTGAGATATATCTGGAAAAGCTGGGTTCTTTTATCGGCAGTCTAACCAATGTAAAAGCGTTGGACGTTCTTCCCTATCACATTTTAGGGAAAAACAAGTATGTACAGCTTGGGATCGACTATCC
>JAFQPT010000140.1 GCA_017411665.1 Oscillospiraceae bacterium
AGATTCCCGATGTGCCCGAGTATTCCAGACAGGAACTGATGGCCATGGAACGAGAGACCACGGGCTTGTACCTGTCGGGGCATCCCATGGATGAGTATCGTGAGCAGGTACGCCGTGCAGGTGCGGTGTCCATCGGTGCCATCATCAATGATTTCCAGCAGGACGATGGCCCCGAGCAGTTTTCCGATAATCAGCCCATCATGGTTGCGGGTGTCGTGGCCTCCAGCCGTACCCGTACCACAAAGAATAACAGCCTCATGTCCTATATCAATCTGGAGGATGATACGGGCGTGATTGAGCTGATTGCGTTCCAGCGTGCGCTGGATACAGGCGGCGGCTACATCAAGGACAATGCACCGCTGCTGATCAAGGGGAAGATTTCCCTGCGTGATGAAAAAGAGCCGCAAATTCTGGTGGATGCCATTCGGCCCATCAGCGATGTGCAGGGGCTTGACCGTCAATATGACAAAAACCGAAAGAAGAAGCTGTATTTGAAGCTGAAAAGCACCGACCGCAAGGCCATTGAACATGTGGAGCTGCTGCTGACCATGTTCCCCGGAGACGAGCAGATCATTTTGTATTTCGAGGACACGGGAAAGCGTCTGGCAGCCAAGTGCATTGTGCATGAGGCACTGATTGCCGAGCTGCGGGAGACCTACGGTGAGAGCCGTGTGGCTGTGAAGTGAGCCACAAAGTCGATTGACTTTTTTCAGTATTGGTGCTAAACTGCTACACTAAGCAGAGGTTTGTCGAAATTCGACTTTTCTCACATTTTACAGGAGATTTTTCGTGAAAACGGGAGTTTCCGACGATTTTTAAAGGAGTGTGTAAATCCTTCATGGACGATGGCAGTCGATTGTCATGGATCATTATTTTTGTGCTGTACCTGTTTATGGCTTACTTTGCCGTGGCGGAAACAGCGTTTGCATCTGTGAACAAAATCAAGATTCGTGCCGCAATGGAACGAGGCGACTCCAGAGCAGAAACCGCTATGCGTGTTCTGGAAGACTTTGACCGTGCGGTTACAACAGTACTGATCGGAACCAACATCACCCATCTGGCAGTTGCGTCTATCGTGACCGTCATTGTAACAAACCGGTTTGGTCTGTCCTTTGTTGCGGTGGGTACCATTATTACGACTCTGGCAGTTTTCTTCTTCGGTGAAATGCTGCCCAAGAGCATTGCCAAGCGCTATTGCGAACCCCTGTCGCTGATGTGTGCATCCAGTCTGTGGTTCTTTATGCGTTTGTTTACCCCTGTGTCCTTTATTCTGACCAAAATCGGTCAGTTTGCTGCAGATCATGTAGGCGGAGAAGAGGAAGTATCCGTCACCGAAGATGAGCTGTATGACATTATTGAAGATATGGCAGACGAAGGCTCTCTGGATGAAGAACAGAGTGAGCTGATCAGTTCTGCGCTGGAATTCGGCGATATCACCGTGGACAGTATTCTTACTGCCCGTGTGGATATGGATGCGCTGGAGGTTTCCACGCCTCCCGAAAAGGTTGTGGAATATCTGCTCAGCCACCGCCACAGCCGTTACCCTGTGTATGAGGGAACAACTGACCATATCATCGGTACGCTGCAGATGCGTAAGTATCTGAAGGCTTACCGCAAAGACAAGAATCCCGATTTGCGCAGCTTGATTGATACCCCCTTTTTCGTGCATTACAGCACCCCAGTGGACGACCTGCTGCGTGAAATGAATGCCCAGAAGGTTTCCATTGCCATCGTGCTGGACGACTTCGGCGGTACCTACGGCATTACCACTTCCGAAGATGCACTGGAAGAGCTGGTAGGCGAAATCTGGGACGAAGAAGACATCATCGTGGAAGACTTCCGGGAATTGGGCGAGGGACAGTACCTTGCCAGCGCAGACCTGACAGTCGGCGACATTTTCCATAATATGGATCTGGAGCTGGACGATGATGAGGATGAACTGGAATATAAGCGCGCCAGTGAATGGGCGTTTGAGCATTTCACTCATATTCCCACTGTGGGCGAGTCCTTTACATATCAGTTTGTTACGATAAAGGTTGCCCGTATGAAGCTGAATCGAATTCAGCAGTTGTTGCTGACGATTGACGAGACAAAGCTGCAGGGAGGTGAGGACGAATGATTTCTCCCTTGTATTTTGTAGCTGTCATCGTATTGGTTTGCCTGTCAGCGTTTTTCTCCGCTTCCGAAATGAGTTTCTCCTCTACCAATAAGCTCCGTCTGGAGAATATGGTGGATGATGAAGTGCCGGGTGCGGCGCTGGCGCTGAAGGTTGCCGAAAAGTTTGACGATGCACTGTCTGCAATTCTCATCGGCAATAACCTTGTGAACATCGCAATGAGCTCTATCGGCTCTGTTATGGCGATTTTGATTGCAGGCGAGGAATGGACCTGGCTGGCGACCCTGATTATCACCGTTCTGGTTATCATTTTTGGCGAAACCATGCCCAAAATCGTGGCAAAGAAAAACGCCAATAAGCTTGTGCTGGTGGTTTGCTATCCCATCTATGCGCTGACCTTGATCCTCAAACCTCTGATTTGGGTGGTTGTGGGGCTGGCAAATTTGATTATGCTGCTGCTGCCCAAGGAACGTACCGTCCGTGATGAGGATGAGGCACAGCAGGAACTGCAGTCGCTCATCGAAACTGCGGAAGATGAAAATGTTCTGGACGAAGAACAGAGCGAGCTGGTGCAGAACGCACTGGAATTCGGCGATACCCGTGTCAGCGAGGTCATGACCGCCCGTGTGGACATTGAGGCCATTGACATCGAAGATGACTTCGAGGAAATTCTGGAGCTCATCGAGGAATCCAGCTATTCCCGTCTGCCTGTTTACGAAGACAGCATCGACAATGTCATCGGCATTTTGTATCTGAACAAATTCTACCGCCGCCTGACCGACCAGGAGAGCGTAGAGCTGCGTTCCATGCTGAGCAATCCCGTTTATGTCTATAAGACCACAAAGCTGCCTGTGGCCCTCAAGGCCATGCGAAACGCTAAGCAGCATCTGGCAATCGTAACCGACGAATACGGCGGTACGTTGGGCATTGTGACCATGGAAGACATTCTGGAGCAGCTGGTAGGCGAAATCTGGGATGAAAACGACATCGTGGAAGAAGACGAGGTTGTGGAACATTCCGCAGGTGTTTATGAGCTGGACGGCGATATGCAGCTGTCTGACTTCTGTGAACTGATGGATTGGGACGAAGACGATTTGGATGCGGAAAGTGCAACCGTCGGCGGCTGGACCATCGAAATGCACGGCGACTTTCCCAAGGTAGGCGAAGGCTTCACCCATAACGGTGTGATGCTGGAGGTTCTGGAAATGGACGGCCTGCGCGTGGAACGTGTGCTGGTGAAAAAATCGGAAGAATAAGAAAAAGCCTGTTTCCTTTTGGAAACAGGCTTTTCATTTGTATAAAAAACTCCGCTCATTTGAGCGGAGTTTTTGGTTTTGTTTAGTCGTCTACGTTGGGGTCGGTAGCAGCTGCGAAGATTGCTTCGACTTCAGCAGAGGGAGCAGCGGTCATCAGAGATACGATGACGGATACAATGCCGCCTGCAATGAAGCCGGGCAGGATTTCGTAGAGGCCGGTAGAACCGGACAGGAACATCAGCCACAGAATGTCAACCACAGCGCCGGTGATAACGCCTGCAACGGCACCTGCGTAATTGAAACGCTTCCAGAACAGGCTCAGAATGACTACGGGACCGAAGGCTGCACCGAACAGACCCCATGCATTTTCTACCATTGCCATGATGCTGCTTGCCCATGCACTGCCGCTGGCTGCGATGAAGTAAGCGATGACGGAAACCACTACAACCACCAAACGGCTGACAAAGGAGATTTCCTTGTCGGAGGCGGTGTTTTTGCGGATGATCGGCTTATAAATATCAGATGTGAAGGAAGAGGAAGCGACCAGCAACTGAGAGTCTGCGGTGCTCATTGCCGCAGCGACGATTGCTGCCAGCAACAGACCTGCGATGAAGCCGGGGAACATATCCTGTACAATCACAACGAATACATTCTGCTGACTGCCGGGCAGCAGCAGTGCTGCCAGAGAAGTGCCGTCAGACAGCAGGTAGGTACGGCCGAGAATTGCGATGACTGCCGCAGCACCCAGAGTCAGAATAACCCAGATGATTGCCACGGTAGCGGACTTCTTGACCATAGAGGGCTTTTCGATAGACATGAAGCGTACCAGAATGTGAGGCATACCGAAGTAGCCAAGGCCCCATGCCAGACCGCTGGCAATATCGGCAGCGGATGCGGTAAATGCGTTGGTGTTGAATTCAGTGACGCCTTCTGCGAATGCACCGTAGTAGGAAGCGTCAAACTGACCGAACAGAGCCATTGCGATGGGAACCAGCAGAATTGCGCCCAGCATCATCAGACCCTGGAAGAAGTCGGTCCAGCAAACTGCCAGGAAGCCGCCCATAAAGGTGTAAGCCAGAATAATCAGTGCGAAGACTGCCAGAGCCAGCTTCTGGTGGCCGTCAGCAAACCAGGGGAACAGCGCACACAGAACGGTCTGACCGGAAACAAATGCGGATGCTACGTAAATAGTGAAGCTGATCAGGAAGATGATCGCACAAACGATCTTCAAAGTGGGATCGGTGGTTGCGAAACGATTGGTCAGATACTGAGGCAGTGTGATGGAGTCGCCTGCAGCCTTGGAGAAGCGGCGCAGACGGGTTGCCACGAAAATCCAGTTGGCAGCGGTGCCCAGAGCCAGGCCGATACCGATCCAGAGTTCGCCCATGCCGAATGCCAGCAAACTGCCGGGGAAGCCCATGAGCAGCCAGCCGGACATGTCAGAAGCCTGAGCGCTCAGAGCGGTAACCCAAGGCCCCATTGCACGACCGCCCAGAAAGTACTGCTTATCGTCGCCGCCCTTGTCCTTCAGGAAGAAGTAGACACCAATGGCCAACACAACAATAAAGTAAATTAAAAATGCACTAACTTGACCGATGTTCATAAATGAGTCCTCTCTTTGTTTGAAATGAATGATTTGATTTTACTGGGAAAGCAAATGTTTTTCAAGAAAAGAGTTCGCTGATTTAGCGAAAAAAAGAAGTTTTTTTGAAAAGATTATCAAATTATCTTGTTCTTTGAATTAAAGTATGAGATAATTTCATACATAATATTAACATGAGTCATTTTTGGGAGGAGAATATGAGCATTAAGAAGTATGAAGTGCTGCTGCGCGTGGTTGAACTGGGGAGTTTGACCAAGGCGGCAGAAGCTTCGGGATGCAGTCAGTCTGCGGTCAGCCATATGCTGAACGACCTGGAAGAGGAGTTTGGCTTCTCGATTTTGAAGCGCAGCCGCGGCGGGGTACAGCTGACGGAAAACGGTGCACGGATTTTGCCGTCTATACGCGGGATTTTGAATTATAACGAGCAGCTGAGTCAAACCGTTGCGTCCATTCGCGGTCTGGATACCGGTGTTATTCGCATCGGTACGGTCACCAGTGTAGCGGTGCAGTGGCTGCCGGGGATATTGAAGCAGTTTATGCAGGAGCATCCCGGGATTGATTTTAAGCTGTTCAACGGTGACTACGGGGACGTGAATCGCTGGCTGAGTGAAGGCAGCATTGATGTCGGATTTCTGGCGCTGCCTGCAGACATCAGCTGCGAATGTATTCCCTTGATGGAAGACCGTATGCTGGCGATTCTGCCCAAAGACCACCCGTATGCGTCTCTGCCGAAATTCCCTGTGGCGCAGGTACAGTATGAGTCGTTTATCAGCTTGCTGGAAAGTTCTGACCACGACACCCGTGCCATCTGGAATACGTCCGGAGTCACACCGAATATTCGATTTACATCCAAGGACGACTATGCCATCATTGCCATGGTGGAACAGGGGCTGGGCATCAGCATTATGCCTGAGCTGCTGCTGCAAAATCATACGGACAATGTGGTGGCGTTGGAACTTGTGCCCAAGGCGAGCCGTCTGATTGGATTGGCGATTCCCAATGCAAGCCGCACCAGTCCTGCGACACGTTCTTTTGCAGACTGTGTGGTAAGCTGGATCAAAGATCACTGTTAATTGCTGAGAAAGGAGGGGCTGAGATGTACAGCAGAATCAAACGCGTCATAGCGGCGGTATTGCTTATGACATGCCTCGTCCTTCCCGTTCAGGTCAGCGCGGCAGACAGCGGAGCAGGTACGATGCTGGAAAGCAAGCGCACATTCGTTGCTCCGGGCTTTTCATCCTATGCCCGCAGCTATGGGGAAGATGACGGTCTGCAGCAAAAGGGATTTAGTCTGGAGCTCTCGCCGGATAGTGAGGTCTATCCCATCGTAATGGCCTGCGATACCATCTGGGGCGGTATGACCATGGACGATGTGGTCAGCTACGCAGAGCGGATGGGGTACAATGTCGTCGGTGCGGTCAATACGTCCTTTTTCTACAGTCCCGGTGTGCCCATTGGGATTGTGGTGGAAAAGGGTAGGCTCAGAGCATCGGATGACGGCTTGAATGCCTTTGCGATTATGGAGGACGGCTCATATTACATTGCAAGAGACCCCGAAACGGAGCTTACCTTACACAATGCTGCGTGGGGCGAAGAGCCGCTGCGCGTTGACCATTTGAATAAGCTGTTTCGGGACGATACGCTGCATTTATATACATCCGCGTACTCCACGGTCAGTACCCGTGTAGGAAAGGATGAGACGGCGTGGGCGGTTCGTCTGCTGATTGAGGAAGGAGACCTGAAGCTAAAGGGAAGCGTTCGGCTGACGGTAACGGAAGTGCTTCCTGTTGTGCAGGCAGTACCCATCGGAGATGAATATATGATTCTGACGGCCTCTGCAGAAGGCCCTTATGCCGATTTATGGCAGCAGTTTGCGGTAGGAGACACCGTTACGCTCCAAACCGATTGCTCCGATGAAAAACTGATACAGGCGGCTTATATCACAGGCTGCGGAGATATTCTGGTGGAAAACGGAAGAATTGCGGATTCCACGGACTGGATGCACAACATTGCAGGGCATAATCCCCGTACTATGGTAGGCTGGCGGTCGGACGGAACTCTGGTAATGTATGTTGCAGACGGGAGAGACCCCGGCACGGCAGAGGGACTGACTCTGCGGATGGCGGCAGAGGAGATGCTGCGGCAGGGCTGTGTGTTTGCTGTTAACATGGATGGCGGCGGTTCTTCGATTGTAGGAGTGCGGCAGCCCGGAGACTACACCGTTACACCGCTGAACGCCCCATCTGACGGTGGACAGCGACAGTGTGCGGCGTATCTGCTGCTTGTTACAGACGATCGGGCGGATGGCGCAGCAAAATATTGGCATTTGAAACAGAACGGTCTGCAGGTTTTGCCGGGGCAGACGGTACATTTGAGTGTATATGGCACAGATGCGGCCTTGTATCCTGCGGTGAATCAGCCGCAGCAGCTGATTTTTTCCGATAGAAGAGGCTTATTGGAAGGAAATGTGTTTATAGCACCCGAACAGGGCGGAGCACACCGCATTACTGTGTGGGGCGGCGAGGCCTTCGGGGAAGGGGACATCCGTGTCATTGCGGAACCGACCGTGCTGAAAATAACAGACCGATTCGGAAGAAAGCCCGATGCGGTGGTTTTGGAGCAGGGGGAACCTCTGCGTTTGCGTATTGTTGCTTCTCACCACGGCAAGGTGATTCCTGCGGACAATACGGCGATTCGGTATGAAATGTCCGCACCGCTGGGAAAGGTAGACGAACAGGGTGAGTTCATTGCGGATGCCTTACCGGGAACGAGCGGAACTCTTACCATGCGAATCGGCAGCTACACCCAGCAGCTGCAGGTCACGGTCATCAATTCCCGAACAGATGCCTCGGCCCATCGTATGAAAACCGCTTTGGATTTCCTGTCAGACTGAAAACTTACGGGAAGATTCTGTGTGCAGGGTAGTATTTTTTTGGACTATCCAGTATAATAAAAATAGATTTATATGTAACAGGAGGGAAACAAATGAAGGTTTTGACAACCGGACTTTGCGCAGAATATAACTTTGGCTGTCCGTCCATTCTCCACGGTATGGAAGTGCTGCTGCACGCACTGTATGGGGAAGACGCGGAGATGGTCAACTATCAGACCACTGTTCCCGATCCCGTTTCCGTTGAGGATATGGGATTTGTGACCAAAACCAACAATACCGATTACAATACTCTGCTGAAAACCTGGAAAACAGGGAAGGGCACTTCCGAAGATTTGGAACTGATCCGTGATCTGGA
>JAFQPT010000141.1 GCA_017411665.1 Oscillospiraceae bacterium
AAAATAGCACACGTTCCAGCCTGCATTTAATGCGCCCTTGATATCCGCCGTGATACTGTCGCCAATCATCAGCACCTCATCGGGGGCAAAGCCCGTTTCCTGCAGGCAATGGGCGAAAAATGCAGGGTTTGGCTTTTCAAATCCCACTGCATCGGAAACGAACAAGCGGTCAAAGTAGTGCAGCACACCTGCTTTGGTCATGCGATTGATTTGCACCTCGTAAAAGCCGTTGGAGGCGCAGTACAGAGGAATGCCCCGATCCTTCAGCTGCTGCAGCACCGCTTCCACACCGTCTGTCAGTGCGGCACTGTTGGCAAATGCTTCAATAAATGCCTCCTGAAAGGACATGCCATCCTGCAGTCCGAAATAATCCATCATGTGCGTGTTCCGCTGCTCCAGTACTTCGGGGATGGTGAGAATTCCGGCTTTCTGCTGTGCCCACAGCGCATCGTCCACTCTGCGGTATTCGCTCTGTACTTTCTCACTGTAGAGCACACCCAGCGTTTTGCAGGCATTCCGCAGGGTGATAACAGCACATTTGTCGTAATCCAGTATGGTATCGTCAATATCGAAAAATACAGCTTTGGTCATATTGAACATCCTTATAAAAAGAATTTTCCTTATTATATCATCTGCTGCAAAATTTGCAATCACATGAAAATGAAAACCGTTTTCATATTGACAAATGAAAATGATATCTGTATAATCATCAAGCAAAATGAAAATGATTTCCAAATTTGATGAGGTGTATGCCCCATGAAGATTCAATATAAAACCAAAAACAAGCAGCTGCTGCTGGAGTATTTGCAGGAAACCGCAGGCAGTCATGTGACCGTGCAGGATATCTGCGACCACTTTAAGGCGCAGGGCACTGCGATGGGCACGACTACAGTGTATCGCCAGCTGGAGCGTATGGTGGAAGAGGGCTGCGTGAACAAGTATTTTGTGGACGGCAGCAATGCGGCTTATTTTGAGTATGTGGATCACTCCCACTGCGGCGAGCATGCATGCTTCCACTGCAAATGCGAAAAGTGCGGCAGACTGATTCATCTCCATTGTCATGAGATGGAGGCTATTCAGAATCACATCTTCGCGCATCACGGATTTAAGCTGGACAGTGTGAAAACCGTATTTTACGGTGTGTGCGAGAACTGCGGATAAAAAGGAATATCCCCCCTGTCCCTACGGGACATTCCCCCTTTAGGCAAGGGGGGCTTGGAAAGGAACGTACATGAAAAAACTGCTTTCTTTTATTTTAATATGCAGCTTGTGTCTGTGTCTGACAGCTTGCGGCGCACAGACGCAGCAGGCGGAGGATGACAGGCTCACCATCGTGGCTACCATTTTCCCCGAATACGATTGGCTGCGCAATCTTACCGCAGGCAGCGACGGGGTAGAGGTGAAGCTGCTCATTGATAAGGGTGTGGACCTCCACAGCTATCAGCCCAGTGTCCGCGATATCGTCACCATTTCCACCTGCGATGTGTTTGTTTACACAGGCGGAGCAAGTGATGTGTGGGTGAAGGATGCGCTGGAGACTGCCATGAATGAGGATATGGTAGTTATCGATTTGATGGAAGTGCTGGAGGAGCACCGTGAGCTGTGCAGTGAAGATGACCATCACCACCACGACCACGATGACCATGACCATGTGCACACCGCGGACGAGCACATCTGGCTGAGTCTCCAAAATGCCGACCATATCTGCCGCAGTCTGACACAGCTGCTGCAGGAGCTGGACAGCGAAAACAGCGACCTGTATGCTGCCAATTTTGCGGACTACGGTGCAAAGCTGCAGGCACTGGATGCGCGGTATTACGGTGTGGTGTCTGAGGCGAAGCATGAGGATATCGTGTTTGCCGACCGATTCCCCTTTACCTACCTGATGGAGGACTACGGTCTGCATCACCATGCAGCCTATGAGGGCTGCAGTGCGGAGACAGAGGTGGGCTTTGAGACCTTTGCGCTGTTGGCGGATACCGTAGACACACTGGGCGTGGACTATGTGGTGGTCATTGACGACAGCGACCTGCGCATTGCAAAGACCGTCATTGCCTCTTCCGACAACCAAGACTGCGGCATCTGCATCATGCAGTCCATGCAGGCAGTCAGCCGTAAACAAATCAACGACGGCATTACGTATCTGGATATTATGGAACAGAACCTTGCTGTACTGCAGCAGGTATTAAACTGAGGTGTACAAATGGCACAGATTACCTGTGATAACTTAAAACTGGGCTACGACGGCAGAGAGATTCTCAAAAATCTGAATTTTACCGTCAATGCGGGAGATTATCTCTGCATCGTCGGGGAAAACGGCAGCGGCAAGTCCACGCTGATGAAGACTCTGCTGGGGCTGCACAGCCCCATGGAGGGCAGCATCATCTACGGTGACGGACTGAAAAGCACCGATATCGGATATCTGCCTCAGCAGACTGTGGTGCAGCGGGATTTCCCTGCGTCTGTGGAGGAAATCGTCCGCAGCGGATGCCAGGGCAGAAGCGGCTTCCGCCCCTTCTACAACAAGGCGGAAAAGCAGCTGGCAGCGGAAAATATCGAGAAGATGGGCCTGAAGGGCATGGAAAAACGCTGCTACAGAGAGCTCAGCGGCGGTCAGCAGCAGCGCGTACTGCTGGCAAGAGCGCTGTGTGCCACCCAGAAGCTGTTGCTGTTGGATGAGCCCGTGTCGGGACTCGACCCCCATGTGACCACGGAGATGTATAATCTGATTTATCATCTCAACCGCGTGGACGGCATCACTGTCATGATGATTAGCCACGATATGGCGGCGGCTTTGCAGTATGCCACCCATATCCTGCACATCGGCAAGCGCATGTTCTTCGGCACCACCGAGGAGTTCCTGCGCAGTGAAGTGGGCAAGTACTTTACTGTGATGTACGGAGGTGGCAAGGTATGATGTATTCATTGTCTCAGTATCTGCAGTTTCCCTTCGTGCAGTACGCGGTCATTGTGGGTGTACTGATTGCGCTGTGCTCCTCTCTGCTGGGGGTAACGCTGGTGCTCAAGCGCTTTTCCTTCATCGGTGACGGCCTCAGCCATGTGGCCTTCGGGGCAATCGCCATTGCATCCGCACTGAATCTGACCAATGAAACACCCTTTGTCATGGCAATTACTGTCCTCAGTGCAGTGCTCCTGCTGCGCACCGGTCAGAACGCCAAAAACAAGGGAGATTCGTCCAATGCCAAGCTGTCTGTGGGGGCACTGGCCAACGGCTATCTGCTGATGAATCTGTTTTCCACCTCCACCAATCTCAGCGGTGACGTGTGCAGCACCTTGTTTGGATCCACCTCCATTCTGACCCTCACAGAAGGCGAGGTTTGGCTGTGCGGCATTATGAGCATCGTTGTGGTAGGCGTGTTCGTGCTGTTTTACAATAAGATTTTTGCGGTTACCTTTGACGAGAGCTTTGCCAAGTCTGCAGGGACACAGGTCAATGCGTACAATCTGATGATTGCGGTGGTGATTGCGGTCATCATTGTGCTGGCCATGAATCTGGTGGGTTCTCTGCTGATTTCCGCACTGGTGGTATTCCCCGCACTGTCCGCCATGCGTGTGTTCAAAAGCTTCAAGTCCGTGACAATCTGCTCTGCGGTGCTGGGGGTTGTCTGCGCACTGATTGGTCTGCTGGTTGCCATTGTGGCGGGGACTCCCGTGGGCAGCACCATCGTTGCTGTGGATATTCTTGCCTTTGCACTGTTCAACGGAATTGGTATGATTGCAAAATAAATGAAATGCTCAACCGTTAGGTTGAGCATTTGTTTTTCAGATGTCATTCTGAGCGCAGCGAAGAATCTCCAATATATGGTCGGACGTTACTCTATCCTTGATTTTGAGATCCTTCGGCTTGTGCCTCAGGATGATAAACTGCGGTGGATTGTTGCAGACTGTTATGCTATAATGATTTCATACAATCCATCCCCAAGGAGGAATCCTTATGTTACTGAAACAGCCTATCAACATTGGAAATATGACCGTTCACAACCGTCTGGTGCTGGCACCTATGGCAAGCAAAAACAGCGATGAGCGGGGCTACGTGACCGACGAAATGATTGCATATTACGAAAACATTTGCCGCGGCGGGT
>JAFQPT010000142.1 GCA_017411665.1 Oscillospiraceae bacterium
AATGCTTTACAGGGGACATCCCCACCTTTGACAAAACCGACGCTGACCGCATCACCGAAGAGCATCTGCTGGGAAACTGGGTGCAGACCCTGCCCGAGCCCATTCGCACCGAATGGACAGCGCTGTTTGCGGAAATGGAAGAACGCAAGACCTTGGAAGCAAAGCTCTACAAATCCATGGACAGTCTGGAAGCGCTGATTTCCCACAACGAATCCGCACTTTCCACATGGGCCGACCACGAATATGATTTGAACATGGTATACGGATACGATAAGGTCGCGTTTTCCCCCTATCTGACTGCACTGCGAGACGAAATCAAGGCGGATACCGTACTGAAAATTGAAACCGAACGATAAACTCAAATAAAGAAACAACAGGTATGGCAGTTTGCCATACCTGTTGTTTCTTCTGTCAGCCGCCAGACAGACGGCAGTTTTTTATGCTGAATTAAATTTCTCGTGCCAGCTCAGCCGCTTCGCGAATCGCATCCAATGCGAAGCGAGGCTTCTTGGCATCGCCGATGATGTGGCAGGGAATCTTCATCCACTGGGCTGCCTGCACCAAATCGTCATAGTAATGAGGCACACTGCCCACTGCGGCAATGATGGTGTCTGCTTCCACCTCAATGTCCTCTTCCCGCACGATGACGGTTTCCTTGGTGCGGCGGTTGGTTTTCTTTTCAATGACATGGGCATAGACTTTATTGTAGTCCAGCTTGGTGACCCATGCATTGGTGATGACCTTGATTTCGGGGTGCGCTTCCAGGAAGTTCTGCACATAGATTTCACGGCCGTGGGACAGCCCTTCCCCCAGCTTGGACAAACCGCCGACGATGGTGGTGTCGAAGCCGCGGAAATTCAAATGTTCCATAACCTCAATGCTGATGATGCCGCCGCCAATGATGACACACTTGCCCATGGGCTTGCGGTTGCCCGTGAGAATGTCGGCATAGTTGATGGCATAGCTGCCGCCGGGTACATTCAAATCTCGGGCCATACCGCCTGTGGCAATAATCAGCTCATCGGGCTTCAAATCATGCAGCAAAGCGGGAGTAACGGGGGTATTCATCCGAATCTCCACACCTGCCTGCTTGATTTGGCGAATCATATAATCAACAGTCAGCGCAAAGTCTTCCTTATCGGGAGCCAGACCTGCCAGACGGAACTGTCCGCCCAATACGTCGCTCTTTTCGCACAAAATGACCTTGTGGCCGCGGTTTGCCAGCGTAGCTGCGGCTTCCATGCCGCCTACACCGCCGCCTACAACGAGGACGGTTTTGGGATGCTCGGTCTGCTTCAGCTCAAATTCCCGCTCTCTGCCCACTGCGGGGTTGCGCAGACAGGAAATATGTCTTGCTTCGGGGATGTGATAAGCCTGAGAGCAGGCTTGGTCGCAGCCGATGCAGTAGCAGATATCGTCGAAGCGGCCTTCTCTGCATTTCTGCACGATATATGGGTCGGCAATATGCGCATGCCCCCATGCCACGAAGTCGGCACCCTGTGCCAGTGCAACGTTGGCCAGCTCGGGACGGCCCAGACGGCCAACCGCCATAACGGGCATCTCCACATGCTGCTTCAGATACAGGGCATTGTCCTTGTTGAAGCCGAAGGGCAGACCCATGTTGGGTACTTCGTAAATATTGCCTCTTCCGAAGTTGCCGCGGGAAACGTCCAGCACGTCAACGCCCAGTTCTTTTGCCTTCTTGCAGAAGACGACCATATCATCAATGGTCAGACCGTTAAAGTTGCCGTCTGCGTCATAAGTATAGTCATCCTGTGCCACGATGCGCATAAACAGAGGCTTTTCCGCAGGCCAGTTTTTGCGGGTCTCCTCGATGCACATGAGGGGGAACTTCATGCAGTTTTCAAAGCTGCCGCCATACTCATCGGTACGGGTATTGAAGTGCGGAGACAGGAACTGATGCAGCAGATAGTTGTGGCCGCAGTGAATTTCAATGGCATCAAAGCCGCTTTGCGCCGCTCTGCGGGCTGCCGCGCCGAATGCCGCTGCGATATCGGGCAGCTCCTCGGCGGGGATGGCCTTCCATCTGCCGCCCAGCTTATCAATGGGGCTCATAATGCGCAGCTTGGAGGTGTCCGCATGGCCGTTCATAACACCTTCCGCAGCTTCGAAAATCTGAATCCCGATTTTTCCGCCGACTGCGTGAACAGCCTCAACCAGCTCAGTCAGACCGGGAATGAATTTGTCATCGGAAATGCCCAGAGCAAAGCCCTGGGTGGATTCGGGCCAGACTGCTGCACACTCTGCAAAAATCAGACCCGCGCCGCCTTTGGCACGCTCAACATAGTAATCAATCATGCGCTGTGTGACCATGGAATCCTCGTAGGTCATGAGGGTACCCATGGAGGGCATGATGATGCGGTTTTCGAAAGTCAGACCGCGAATGGTAATCGGTTGAAAAATGTGGTTACATTCCAAACGGAACACCGCCCCTTCGTTCAGTTTACATTTAACTAATTCCATATTAGCACCGTATAGCAGGCTGATTCAATGATATTTTTTGAAAAAGACTGACAAAAACAAGGAGATTCTTTGACAATCTCTCTTGAGAAAAATTTCGTATCATGATATAGTCATTCTATCTGTAAAATTGTAAAAAAACGGAACATTTTGGAGAGAATTGGAAATGAACGAAACCCAAACCACCGTAGTGGCTCCCGAAGCGGAAGCAGTGCAGTCCCCCGTTGTGGATATGGATGCCGCTGTGCAGCAGGCGGAAGAAATCGCCGGCGGAGCACCTGCGGAGAAAAAAGATAATAAAGTAAAAACCGTTCTGGTCAGAACGGCAGTAACTCTGCTGACCACCCTTGTGCTGCTGGTAGTGGCTGTTTACGGCGCAGGCTTTATTCTGGTCAAGGGCCCTTCCGACCAGATGAGCGATCTCTTTGTCATGACCATGCGTGAGACCAGCGCCATGAAGTGGGTGGCGAATCTGTACCTGTCTGCAGAAGAAATCGAGGCCATGGAAACCGCAGGGGACGATGAGTCCATTGCGGAAATGGACGCAACGCTGGTACAAATCGGTGAAGGCGCCGACTCCTACGGTCTGGTGGATGAGGACGGCGACGGCATCATTGTAGAAACCGTCAAGGGTTCCGGCTATGTAGGCTATATGATGATTGTTCTGGATCCCAGCCGACTGATGATGGGTACTCCCAAAAAGTTCGGCTATGCCGGTCTGACTGTGGAAAAAATGGTAGAGACCTATGACTGCGTGGCAGGTGTCAACGGCGGCGGCTTTGAAGACCCCAACGGCGCAGGCAAGGGCGGTATCCCCAAGGGCATGATCGTGCTCAATGGCGAACCCGATTACTGCATTGAAGGCAGAACCTATGAATTTGTGGGCTTTGACGACCGGTATGTGCTTCACACAGGCAAGATGACCCCCGAAGATGTGCGGGAAAAGAACATTCAGTTCGGCTGCAGCTTCGGCCCCGTACTGCTGGTCAACGGCGAGGAAACCTCCATTGAAATCTTCTCCGGCGTCAACCCCCGTACTGCCATCGGTCAGCGTGCCGACGGCGCAGTACTGCTGCTGGTTGTAGACGGCAGACAGGCCTATTCTCTGGGTGCGACTTACGAAGACCTTGCCCAGATTATGCTGGACTACGGCGCAGTCAATGCCTGCAATCTGGACGGCGGCTCCTCCACGGTTATGTGGTATAACGATGGTTATGTAAACCAGTGCATGACCTTCGTGGGTATTCGTCCCATCCCCACCGGATTCCTGGTAAAGAAGCTGGAGGGTTAAGACATGAGCAAGTTTAAAAAGGGATTTACGATTTATGTATGCATTCTGCTGGTACTGATTCTGGGTCTGTGGTTTGCAGCCTGGAACTATGCCGCAGCATATGAACTGGCTCAGCCCAAGGGTGCAATCAACGCATATGTGGAACACACGCTGAAGCAGGAGCTGGCAGAAGAGCTAGCAGACTACAGCGAAAAGCAGGCCAATGCATATCAGACCGCAGAGGAAGTTTCCGCAGTTTTGACAGAAAAGCTGCTCAACCAAGACTGGACTTTCCGCAAGAGCAAGGACTACACCTCCGCTGCACCTGTATATACCCTGTACTGCGGGGAAACACCTATGGGCACCGCACATCTGAAGCAGGGTGAAGCAGGGCTGCTGGATTTCGGTCTGATTCCCTGGGAAGTACAGCCCGTAGAGGCTGACCTGTCGCAGATGGAAAAGACTGTCACCATTGTGGCTCCTGCCGACTGCAAGGTCACGCTCAACGGCGCATCCGTCGGAGAAGCGGAAGAGACCGCAGCCTTTTATCCCGCATTTTCTCAGTACGAAACCACCATCAAAAAGCCGATGGACCTGCTGGTATACCGTGTGGAAGGCATCTGTGTGGATAATATTCAGGTAGATTGCGGCGGATTGCGTCTGGTGGAAGTGGAAGAGCCCTACACCTATTACGCAGTGGCAGAGCCCGATGAGCAGACTGTGACCACTTTGGAGGCGATGGCACCCGATTTTGCACAGGCTTATCTGAAGTACACCTCCAACGCAGGTACCTATTATAATGTCAGCCGTCTGGTTGCGCCCGAAAGTGAGCTGCTGGCTCGACTGTATAAGTCCAGAGACGGCATGAGCTGGGTACACTACACCACAGGCAGAATCATGAAGTATGAGGTTGGCGAAATCTCCTATTTCGGCAACGTGGCAACCTACGATGTGGAATATGTGCTGAATTTGAAGAGCGGCGAAATGGCCGGCAACATGCACGTCATTTGCGTTCATGCGGATTACGGCTGGCGTGTAACCGACATCGAGCTGTTCTGATCGGATTTTCATCCACCGAATATTGAATTAAAAAGCCGAACCGCAGCATGCAGTTCGGCTTTTTAATCACTTCATTCTGTCATACACCGCGTCATCCCCCGTCATTTTTGTCTCATTGCCCAAATACCTTGCGTTTTTATATTCAACAGGAACAAAAATGTTGTTAATAGAAAAACAATGGTTGCATTTGTACGTCTGTGGGACTATAATCTGACTCAACAGAATAAAAACCGTTGAAATATTCGGGATCAAACGAAACCGAATATGGAGGAACTCTGGAGAATCCCGCTCCGAGCGGGTGCCGAAGGTGCAAGGCTGCAAACGCAGCCGAATCTCTCAGGCGAAAGGACAGAGCAGACACATACAGGTATTCGATCTGTGCTGTGTCCTTTGGATCCGGAGTTGCCGTTTTGCGATGGCAGCTCTGTTATTTTTTTAGGAGGCGAAAGCATATGTTCGAACAAACCTTATTAAACATCGTAGTAAAAATCAACAGCTACCTATCCGACTACATTCTGATTTTCCTGCTGGTCGGTGTCGGTCTGTTCTATTCCATTAAGACCCGTTTTGTACAGGTTCGCTGCTTCGGCGAAGGTATGAAGAAGGTATTTGGCAATCTGAAGCTGTTTGGCGGCAAGCAGGAAAGCGGTATGAGTTCCTTCCAGGCACTGGCTACCGCAATCGCAGCTCAGGTCGGTACCGGTAACATCGTCGGTGCCAGCGGCGCAATCCTCACCGGCGGCCCCGGTGCCATCTTCTGGATGTGGATCATTGCCTTCTTCGGCATGGCAACCATCTACGCAGAAGCTACTCTGGCACAGGTCACCCGTAAGGTTGACGAAGACGGCAACATTCAGGGCGGTCCCGTTTACTACATCACCACCGCATTCCCCAACGCATTCGGCAAGTTCCTGGCTACTTTCTTCGCAATCGCTCTGGTTCTGGCTCTGGGCTTCATGGGCACCATGGTTCAGTCCAACTCCATCGGCTCCAACATTGAAAGCGCATTCGGCATTCCTTCCTGGATCGTCGGTATCGTTCTGGTCGTTCTGTGCGGCATCATCTTCCTAGGCGGCGTTTCCCGTCTGGCATCCGTTACCGAAAAGATCGTTCCCATCATGGCAGTTGTGTTCCTGCTGGGCGGCATTGTCGTTCTGATTGCTCGTATCCAGTACCTGCCCGCTACCATCGGCATGATCTTCAAGTACGCATTCCAGCCTCAGGCAATCATCGGCGGCGGCTTCGGTATGGCTCTGAAGACTGCGATCAGCCAGGGCGCAAAGCGCGGTCTGTTCTCCAACGAAGCAGGTATGGGTTCTACCCCTCACGCGCACGCACAGGCAAACGTGGCAACTCCCCATGATCAGGGTGTTGTAGCTATGATCGGCGTATTTATGGACACCTTCGTCGTTCTGACTCTGAACGCACTGGTTATCATCTCCACCCTGTACACCGCTGACGGTGTTTTGGCAAACGGCGTAATTCCCGAAACCATTTCCAAGGCAAATCTGGCTCAGGTGGCATTCGGCACTGTAATGGGCAGCAATCTGGGCGGTAAGTTCGTGGCAGTCTGCCTGCTGTTCTTTGCATTCTCCACCATTCTGAGCTGGAATATGTTCGCAAAGATCAACGCAAACTGGCTGTTCGGCAAGAAGGGTCTGGTTCCCTTCACCGTAATCGCTCTGGTATTCGTATTCCTGGGCACTCTGGCTTCCAACGATCTGGTTTGGGAACTGGCTGACATGTTTAATAACCTGATGGTCATCCCCAACGCCATCGCATTGTTTGCCCTGTCCAAGCTGGTTGTGGACAACGTAAAAAAGTAAACAACCATCCTTGAATTATAGAACATATAATAAACATCCACCGGCAAAGCCGGTGGATTTTCATATGCGGGCAAAGCCCTCTGTTCCTCGCGGGACGCGTGAACGCGTAAGTACGACCGCCAACTGCGTAAGGATTGTTACTTGCTACCCGTGAACGGGCTATTCGGACTAATTACCATTTGTTCGCCCAGTTCGTCC
>JAFQPT010000143.1 GCA_017411665.1 Oscillospiraceae bacterium
CCGCTTCGGCAACCCCACGCCCCGCATCGCAGAATGTGCAGGCGGCATGATGAACTCCGTGGGCCTGCAGAACCCCGGTATTGACGCAGTCATCAGCACCGAGCTTCCTAAGCTGCGCAAGGTATTCCACAAGCCCATCATGGCAAACATCTGTGGCTACAGTCTGGATGAATACGCGGAAAACGCAGCCAAGATGGACAAGGCTGAGCAGGTAGCGAGGCTGGAAATCAATATCTCCTGCCCCAATGTTCACCATGGCGGTATGAGCTTCGGCACTGTACCCGAAGCCGCTGCGGAAGTCACCAGAGCCGTCAAGGCTGTGACCACCAAGCCTGTCATTATGAAGCTGACCCCCAATGTCACCGACATTGTTTCCATTGCAAAAGCCTGCGAAGAAGCAGGTGCAGACGGTGTTTCCCTCATCAACACCATGATGGGCATGGCCATCGACCTGCGCACCAAAAAGCCTCTGCTGGCCAATATCACAGGCGGTCTGTCCGGCCCCGCGGTAAAGCCCGTGGCACTGCGTATGGTCTATCAGGTGTCTCAGGCAGTCAGCATCCCCGTCATCGGCATCGGCGGCATCGCCACTGCGGAAGACGTGCTGGAAATGATGCTGGCAGGGGCAACCGCCGTAGAAGTTGGCGCAGCCAACGTAGCTGACCCCTTCGCCTGCAAGAAGATTATTGATACTTTGCCTGCAGTCATGAAAAAGTACAACATTGATAATTTGAGAGATATTATAGGAGGAGCACACTAATGGGTAAAGACGTCATCATCGCCTGCGACTTCAGCAGCGCAGAAACCTGCCTCAATTTCCTGGATCAGTTCACCGAAGAAAAGCCCTTTGTCAAGATTGGCATGGAACTGTACTACGCAGAAGGTCCTTCCATCGTAAAGGCGCTGAAGGCTCGCGGCCACAAGGTATTTCTGGATCTGAAGCTGCACGACATCCCCAACACTGTTAAGAAGTCCATGAGCGTTCTGCGCGATCTGGGCGCTGACATCGTCAACCTGCACGCAGCAGGCACCATCACCATGATGGAAGCTGCACTGGAAGGTCTGACCCGTCCCGACGGCACCCGTCCTCTGCTGATTGCTGTTACTCAGCTGACCAGCACCAGCCAGGAACGCATGACTGCCGATCTGCTGATTGACCACCCCATCGACCAGGTTGTTCTGCACTATGCTTCCAACGCCAAAAAGGCAGGTCTGGACGGCATTGTATGCTCTCCTCTGGAAGCAGGCAAGGTACACGAAACCTGCGGTGCTGACTTCCTGACCATCACCCCCGGTGTCCGCTTTGCTGACGGTGAAATCGGCGATCAGGTTCGCGTCATGACTCCCGCTCAAGCAAAGGAAATCGGCTCTGACTACATCGTAGTCGGCCGTCCCATCACCGCCGCTGCCGATCCCGTAGCTGCATACCGCCGCTGCGTAGCTGAATTTGTCGGCTAAAGCGCTTCGTACATGCCGCGCAAATAATCAATTGAAGCATTTTTCATAGTCAAGCTGCGAAGCTAACAATACTTTGTTTATACAAATCACTTTAAAGATATATGGAGGAATTTAACATGGAACTGCATACCCTCATTGCAAAGGATCTGCTGAAAATCAAGGCTGTATTTTTCCGCCCCGACGAGCCCTTCACTTGGGCGAGCGGCATTAAGAGCCCTGTTTACACCGACAACCGTCTGACTCTGACCGATGTTGATGTCCGCAACGACGTAGAAAACGGTCTGGCTCGTCTGATTCAGGAAAACTATCCCGACGTTGAAGTGCTGATGGGCACCTCCACCGCAGGTATCGCACACGCTGCAATTACCGGTCACATTATGAACCTCCCCATGGGCTACGTTCGCGGCAGCTCCAAGGACCACGGCAGAAACAACCGCATCGAAGGCAAGCTGATGCCCGGTCAGAAGGTCGTTGTTGTGGAAGACCTGATTTCCACCGGCGGCTCCTGCATTGACGTTGTGGAAGCTCTGCGTGAAGCAGGCGCAGAGGTTCTGGGTGTTGTTTCCATCTTCACCTACGGCATGGAAAAGGGTCTGAAGAGACTGGCAGCCGCAAACGTAAAGAACGTTTCTCTGACTAACTTCGATATCATTGCACAGGTTGCTGCTGAAGAAGGCTATATTCTGGCAAGCGATGTGGAACGTCTGCTGAAGTTCCGCAACAACCCCGACGATGAATCTTGGATGGAGGCTAAGTAATGAGATCTCTCATTAGCATACTGGATCTGTCTGTGGAAGAACTGGACGAGCTGATTGGCATTGCCAACGACATGATTGCAAATCCCGCAAAGTACAGCGAGATTTGCCGCGGCAAGAAGCTGGCCACTCTGTTCTTCGAACCCTCTACCCGCACCCGTCTGAGCTTTGAAGCTGCTATGTATGAGCTGGGCGGCAATGTGCTCAGTGTTACCGGCGCAGGCTCCAGCTCTGCGGCCAAGGGCGAAAGCGTAGCTGACACCGCCAAGACTGTCAGCTGCTATGCAGACATCATTGCAATGCGCCACGGCAAGGAAGGCGCTCCTCTGGTTGCCGCTATGAATGCCACCATCCCTGTCATCAATGCAGGTGATGGCGGTCACA
>JAFQPT010000144.1 GCA_017411665.1 Oscillospiraceae bacterium
TGCATAAATTTATAATTTGACTGATATGCTCTGCTGTCAATCCGCTGCCCCACACACGCCGAATCACACGGGATGCAATTGACTGTGGGAGCTGCAGAAGTGCTTCTGCATCAATCCCCTGCTGATTGGGATGAACTTGTAAAAACTTGTCCGCCTGCATCTGAAGAACCGTATCATCATCCCGCAGAAGCAAAGCACTGCGCGCCGCATGACTGACAAACGCAGGATTAATGCTCCGCAGCATCGGAATCACATGATGACGAATCATGTTACGACTGCCGTCATCCAGTGCATTGGTGCTGTCCTCTACGTACGGAATGTCATGGTCACCCAAATAGGAATCGATCTCATCCCTTGGTGTCATCAAAATGGGACGGACAATGTTTCCTCTTCGAGGCGGAATCCCGCTGAGCCCCTTCGCCCCCGAGCCTCTTGCAAGCTGAAACAGCATTGTCTCGGCAAGGTCATCGGCATGATGCGCGGTTGCAATCACATCCGCACCGCAAGTCCGGCGTGTCTGCTCCAGAAATGCATATCGCAGAGTACGAGCCGCCTCCTCGATGCCCATGCCGTTTTTCTCAGCATAGCCACGTACATCACCGCCGCCCACAAAAAGCGGAACATGCAGCTTCTCACACAGCTGACGCACAAAGTGCTCATCTCTGTCCGACTCATCGCCCCGCAAACGATGGTTATAATGCGCTGCCGAAACAGTCAGGCAACGCTCCTCAGCCCATTCCAGCAGGCGATAGAGCAGATACACCGAGTCTCTGCCACCCGACAATGCGCACAGCACATGGCTGCCGCTCGGCAAAAGGTCGTATTTTTCAATGAACTCAATACTGGTCTTCATCGTAGCGATCTTCATAAGGTGCAAACGCAGTATATTCGGGCAGCCAGGTCAGAAAAATAGGCCCGACTTCACCCTTACGGTTTTTCAAAACAATCGCTTCCGCCAGATTGGGATTCTGACATTCACGATTGTAGTAACCTTCACGATACAGGCCGATAACCACGTCAGCGTCCTGTTCGATAGAGCCGGATTCACGCAGGTCAGAAAGCTGAGGTCGCTTATCCGATCGGCCTTCACTGGCACGGGACAGCTGAGACAGACACACAACAGGAACGTTCAGTTCCTTTGCCATAATCTTCAGCATACGGGAAATATCACTGACAACCTGTGTACGGCTTTCGTTTGCATATTTCTGCTTGCCGCCCGCAGAGGTCATCAGCTGCAGATAGTCGATGACAACCAATCCAAGATTGTCCACTCTGCGGCAGGCCGCATTCATATCCGCAACCGTCAGCATGGGGTTATCATCCACATACATATTGGTATTACTGATGGTAGAGGCAGCTTCACCGATGCGTCGCCAGTCTTCTGCCGTCAGATTACCTGTCAGCAGCTTTTTACCGTTGACCAGACCTTCGTATGCCAGCATTCTGGAAACCAGCTGTTCTCTCGCCATTTCCAAGGAGAAAATCGCGACAGCTTTTTCACTGCTTTTTGCAACAGATAACGCAATATTCAGCGCAATACTGGTTTTACCCATACCGGGACGAGCCGCAATGAAAATCAA
>JAFQPT010000145.1 GCA_017411665.1 Oscillospiraceae bacterium
AGTGAAGGATCTCAAAATAAAGGACATAGTTGAGTCTGTCCGTACAATTGAGATCCTTCGACTTCGCTGCGCTCCGCTCAGGATGACAGAGAGCGGAGTGAAAATAGCAAAAGGCTCAACATACCGTCGAGCCTTATGTATTATACCTTCTTGTTGCGCTTTGCGGCTTCTTCTCTCTGGCGGGAAATTTCCACCCAGGAGGGCAGCTGCTTAGCAAGCTCGGTCATCTTCTTCATGACATTGGGAATGTCGATGTTCTGAGGGCAGACCTTAGCGCACTTGCCGCAGCCGATGCATGCGGAAGACAGCTTATTTTCGGGCAGTGCTTCCAGTCGCATGGACAGGTTGACGCTCATACCCAGCCGCAGGTCATTGTAGGTTTCGATGAGCATGGGAATGTTCAGACCCATGGGGCAGCCGTCGCAGCAGTAGCGGCAGGCGGTGCAGGGGACTGCATCCTTCAGCTCTTCCGCAATATCCAGCACCAGTGCGGTTTCGGATTCGCTGAGGGGATTGCGTGCTTCAAAGGTGTTTACGTTGTCCACCATCTGTGCCATGCTGGACATACCGCTGAGAATCATCTTTACATTGGGCAGACCCTGCAGGAAACGGAAGCCCCAGCTTGCGGTGGACTTGTCGGGCTCAACTGCCTGCAGACGTGCGGTCTGAGTTTCATTCAGATTTGTCAGCTTGCCGCCGCGGACAGGTTCCATAACCCAAACGGGCAGACCGTATTCGGTGATGAGTTCGTACTTTTCCTTTGCTTCCTGCAAGGTCCAGTCCAGATAATTCAGCTGAATCTGTACGAATTCCATGTCTTCCGCAACCGCTGCCAGCCATTCGCGCATCATGGGCATACGGCCGTGGCAGGAACAACCCAGATGTTTGATACGACCCAGACGCTTCTGTTCTTTGAAATATTCCAGAATGCCCCACTGAGGATCCATGTAGGTCTTGATGGACATTTCGTTGATGTTGTGAAGCAGGTAGAAGTCGAAGTATTCCACGCCGCACTTCTTCAGCTGGTCTTCGAATACTTCTGCGGGATTGTAGGTGGAAGCAATCTGATGACCGGGGTATTTGTCGGCGAGATAGAAGCTTTCGCGGGGATGACGTGCCAGTGCAGTGCCGATGGCAACTTCGGACAGGCCCTCGTGGTAGGGGTAAGCGGTGTCGAAGTAGTTGACACCGTGGGCCAGTGCGTAGTCGGTCATTTCGTTGACCTGCTGCTGGTCGATGACGCCATTTTCATCGACGGGCAAACGCATGGTGCCGAAGCCCAGCAGGGACAGCTGTTTATCCTGGAATGCATTGTAAATCATACGATCTCTCCTTAAGGTGATGTTTATTTGATTGTATCATATCAAAAATGCAGAGGGTATGCTTTTTTGAAAATATGTGCGAAAAAACCGTGAACGGTGTTTGGGCACTTTCACGGTTTTTCAGATATGCGATTAATCTGCGGCAGGGACGAATTACAGGCCCAGACCACCGCTGATCTTGGACATGGTTTCGGAAGAAGCGGTATCGACCATCTGGTTTGCAGAGTTGACAGCTGCAACGATCAGGTCTTCCAGCATTTCTACATCATCGGGATCCACTGCTTCGGGATCGATCTTAATGCTGACCAGCTCATGCTTGCCGCTGACGACTGCGGTGACAACGCCGCCGCCTGCCTTAGCGGTATAGGTAGACTGTTCCAGTTTTTCCTGTGCCTTCAGCAGTTCTTCCTGCATCTTCTGTGCCTGACGCATCAGGTTTGCCTGCTGGTTCATGTTCACGCCGCCGTAGCCGCCGCGGAACTGGGGTTTCTTTGCCATGTGTGGTGACCTCCTATTTGAATTTCACAATTTCACTGAATTTATCTTTTTTGAACTCGTCCAAGCTCCGTGCGGCAGCACGGGGCGCGTTGGGCGCATTGCTTTCCAATTTAAAGTCTACGGGTCTGCCGTAGAAGTCGCCTGTGCACTGCTTCAGCTTCTGCAGATTTGCAGGGGTGTTCAGCTGACCGAAGACGAAGCCGGATGCATACAGTACCATGCCGTCATCGGTGAATCGGGCGCTGCACTGGGGGAGCAGACTGGACACGAAGGGAGGCAGCTTGCTGTTTGCCAAATCCAGGAAGGGCAGCCAGTTGGGGTCGGGACCGGTAGGGGCTGCGGACTTTTCCTGTTTCTTCGGAGCAGGTGCGGGTTTGGGTTCGTCGAACACGGGAGGCTCTTCCATGAGGGGAGGCCGTTCATAGTCATCCATGAATACGGGAGGTTCCTCATCCCAGGGAGGACGGTCATCCGGCACCTTTGGCGCAGGAGCTGCGGGAGCAGCGCCCATCATTTCCTCGTAGGAACGGCGCTTCTTGGGCACGGGTGCAGCCTTCGGTGCGGGCTCTTCCCAGGGCGGAGGGTCATCCTGTACGGCTGCCGCCTGTTTCACTGGAGCGGGTTCGGCTTTGGCTTTCGGTGCGGGCTGTGCGGCAGGTGCTGCAGCGGAAATGCCGTTTGCCAGCTTCTGTTCCAGCTCTTCGATGCGGGCTCTCAGACCTGCAATGTCGTCATGCAGCGCAGGGTCGCACATGCTGATGAGGCACAGCTCCACGGTCATACGCTGGTTGCGGCTTTCCTTCAGCTTGTCCTGTGCGTTCTGCACGGTTTCCAAATGCTTCATGAGCATTGCGGGGCGCAGAGCACCGGTGAAGCCGTGAATGGTGTCGGTATTGAAGTTGCCGGATAGCAGACGGGCGCAGCCGTCGGGTGCGGTGAGATACAGCAGCACATCTCGCAGCAGAGTTGCCAGCTCATTGAGCAGCATATCGGGGTCTTTCCCGTCATTCCACAGCTTGTGGAACAGCTGCAGCGCACCTGCGGTATCGCGGCTGATGATGATTTTCAGCAGCTCTGCGGTGAAAATACTGCCTGCCAGACCGGTTGCGGACAGGACAGAATCCTCGGTGATATTGCCGTCACCCAGCACCTGGTCCATCAGAGACAGACCGTCACGCATGGAGCCGTCTGCCAGTCTGCCCAGCAGGTCGGCGGCTGCATCGGTCATGTTCAGCTGCTCTCTATCGGCGACATAGCGCAGACGCTTGGCAACAACATTGCTGTCGATGCGTTTGAAGGTATATCTCTGACAGCGGGAAAGGATGGTTGCGGGAACCTTCTTCAGTTCCGTGGTTGCCAGAATGAACATCAGATGAGCGGGAGGCTCTTCCATGATTTTCAGCAGCGCATTGAATGCAGCGGTGGACAGCATGTGCACTTCGTCGATGATGTACACGCGCTTTTTGACTCCTGCGGGAGAGAAGATGGCTTCGTCACGCAGGGCGCGGACATTGTCAACGCCGTTGTTGGATGCTGCGTCCAGCTCCACTACGTCCATGATTGTGCCTTCGTCAATGCCGCGGCATGCGGGGCATTGATTGCAGGGATTACCGTTGATCGGGTGTTGACAGTTGACGGCCTTTGCCAGAATTTTTGCGCAGGTCGTTTTACCGGTACCTCTTGTACCGATAAACAGATATGCATGGCTGAGCTTATCATTGCGAACCTGATTTTTCAGTGTCTCGGTGATATGCTCCTGTCCCACTACATCATCAAAGCTGCGGGGACGGTATTTACGATATAAAGCCTGATACAAATTCATTCACCCGATTCCAATCAAATGTATCCCACCGTATGGGGCATACTATTGTATACTGTATACTATAAAACAAAAAGCGGCGATTGACAAGACTGCACACCCATTTCCGAAACTACATTATGCCCGCTAACCACAGTAGCATGCTCAAATCCGGTAGCCTCGAGGCACACAGAAGATCAACCTTAATGCTGCTCGGTTCCCCGCCTGACATGGTTCGGAAGTTTCTGTTGCTCAAGACCGGATCTTCAACGCCGCCCGCTGTGGGCAAACGACACAATGTAGACCCTCGAATGGGAATTCGTCCCTGCTATAGCGGATTGCAGGTTAC
>JAFQPT010000146.1 GCA_017411665.1 Oscillospiraceae bacterium
CAAAGCCAATCCATTCGTCGCTGCCTGCTTCCTTGAAGTCCATGGGAGCAAATTCGGTGATACCGACAACCAGAGTGCCCTTATCCTGGATGTAAGCTACGTCGCCGTCAGCAGCTGCTTCCCAGCTCAGATTAGCGGGCTGTTCACACAGGGATTCCTGTACGCCGTATTCGGTAGCGATGGTCTTCATGGAGCCGTCTGCGTAAGTCTTGGAGAAGACTGCGTTGATGACGTCAACCAGATCGGAGCCCTGACGGCAGCCAACACCGTATTCTTCGGTGGTCAGCTTGTCGGTGTAGGTCAAGTTGGGGTAAGAGGTGCCTTCGCCGATCATTGCGCCTGCCATCAGCAGGTCGATGATCGCGGCATCGGAGGTACCGGATTCAACTTCCATCAGAGCGGTAGCCTGGTCAACAACAGAGTTGATTTCCCAGCCGTTTTCCAGAGCGGCAGCTTCGCCTGCGGAGCCTGCTTCTACTGCGTAAACCAGAGCGACTTCTTCATCGCCTGCATTATCGTCAGCAGCTGCGTCATTTCCGCCGCATGCAGCGAAACCGAATACCATAGTCAGAGCCAGCAACATTGCGATCCACTTTTTCATTTTTAAATCCCCCTATTAGAATTCATTTATTTTGGTAAGGCATATGCCTTATCGTTTAGCGCATTATCACTTTATCATGCTAATGCGCTAATGTCAATAGGGAGATACATAAATTTTTCAAATTAAAAGATTAACACTGTTTTTTCGGAAGAAATAGGAAAAACACTCTAAAAAGAGTGCTTTTTGGATGTGTGATAGAAAATTTTTTGGTTGAGGGGGGAATGTATGTAGGGACCGACGTCCTCGGCGGTCCGTTGATGTATGTTTTTGTATGCGGACCGTCCGGGAGGCCGGTCCCTACAAGCTTAATCATAAAACACTTTTTCCAGTCGCAACCCGTGGGGCGGCACCAGATATCCTGCCAGACTGCGGTCCTTGGCATCCAGCAGAGCGGGCATGGAGTCTGCACTGCGTTTGCCTGTGCCCACCTCCAGCAGTGTGCCCACCAGAATCCGTACCATATTATATAAAAAGCCGTCTCCCGTGACGGTGATACGCAGCTCATTGCCGAATCGCTCCATTTGGATGGATTCGATGGTGCGGACGGTGGATTTCTTCATGCGCTTGTTGGCGCAGAAGCTCATAAAATCGTGGGTGCCAATGAGCTCGGAAGCAGCGGCTTCCATGGCGGAAAAATTCAGTGCTTCGGGCACGGTGTACATGTATTTTCGTTCGAATACATTGGGTACATCGCTGTTCCAAATGCGGTACACATAGGTTTTTCCCACAGCGTTCAGTCGTGCGTGGAAACGGGGTGCTGCTTCGCTCAGCTCCAGTGCGCCGATGTCTTCGGGCAGGTATCTGCGGATATCGGCTAGCAGGGAGGTGCAGTCCTGTCGGGCGGAGGTGTGGAAGGATACCACCTGTCCCATTGCATGTACGCCTGCGTCGGTACGGCCGGAGCCCGCTGCTTCAATCTCCTCGCCAATCAGGCGGGTCAGCAGGGTTTCCAGCTTTTCCTGTATGGTGTTTTTGGTGTTGCCTTGCTTCTGCCAGCCGTTGTAGCGGCTGCCGTCGTAGGCGAGAGTCAGTCGATAGGTGTACATAGTCGCTCCTCCGTGGATAGAATAGTCACATTATATCATGGTTCGCGGACAATCGCAAATTGTGGTTGTTGTATATGAACAGTTAAAAATGAAGAGAAAAAATGTGCAATAAATACAAAAATAGGGTTGACAAATAAATATCAATGTGCTATTATACAGTCACAGAGAAGAAACCCTTCAAAATCGAAAGATCCCACAAAACAAGTAGAGATACATAATAGGCTGAAATCCATAAATTAGAGACGAATCGAAGTTATAGGATTTATGATCGCAGATTAGTGGTAGATGTACGGGAATACGGAACAGTATCGGAAGATGAGAAGGAAAGCTCTTTTACATAAAAGGTCATGCAGGAGGAAAACGTCCGATGAAATGATTCGAGCCGATAATCAAAGAAATGCGGCGCTTACGAGACATATAGAAGACGCTCGAATGAGCTAACTATATCAAATGAGTAAGCAAAACAAAGTAATGGTTGATCGGGGAAAACAGTTCAAAAGAAGCAAGGGCAACAGTATGGAGCATCGTTGTACAAACAGAAACCTGAGTCGTGGATGAAACAAGATGGTGTGATACATGCCAATCAAAAGACTCGAGAAGAAACGGAAGAATGTAACAACGAAACGAAAACTAAATAGAAAGGAAGAGGATTCCAGTGAATGATCCCATCCAGAAGAATTGACCGCATATTCAGTAAGTGGATATGCGGTCAATTCGTTGTGCGCGAAGGCGCACGTTCAATCAGTGATTGGAAACCTATTTTTCGCGCCGGCAAGCACGAAGCGAAAAAAACAGCACACCCTGCAAACGTGCGAGCAAAAGCGAGTGCGCTGCAGCAGGGTGCAAAATAG
>JAFQPT010000010.1 GCA_017411665.1 Oscillospiraceae bacterium
CCCTCTAAGGTCAGTCTGGAGAATGGACAGAAGGACGTCCGCAAGACCATGCAGAAGCGCTACAAGCGCATCCACGGCTTCCTCCGCAGTGCAAAGCGCATCTGCTTTGTGTGCAACCGCGAGGACAGCACCGCGCAGCTGCTCGGATTTATGAAGGACTTCGGCAGCATTTACCCCAACGCGGAAATCGTCATGGTGAACATGCGCAGCACCGACACCGACGGCATTTCCATGAAGAAGTTTGCCGATGGAAAATGCACCGTCTATGAAGCATACTTCCGCGACGAAAACCCCAACGGTACGGACATTGCCGCAAATCCCGAGGCATGGCACGGCAACACGCCCCGCTGGCAGGAAGTGCTGCAGCACGTACATCTGAGCGAAGCCACGAAAAAGAAAGCAAACAGCAAGCTGAGAAAGCTGCTGAAGCTAAATTAAGCTATGCCCTTTTCTTGGCTCCCCTTGTCAGGGGAGCTGTCACCGCAGGTGACTGAGGGGTAGTCTCTCCCTCCATCTTTTGCGTAAAGCAAAAGACATCTCCCTCATCAAAGGGAGGCATTCCTGCTCCGCATAAATTTACCACCTCTGCGTACACTAACGCAGAGGTGGTATTTCGTGTGATGAATCAAACGAAAACATAGCACGCCCATCTGCTCGCCCCTTGTGGCAACCGCAGATGATGGCAAAAATCCTCCATAACCGAGGATTTTTCTGACACTATATGCAATGCTGCACTATGGAGGATTTCTATGAATAACATGACAAATGAACAGTACAAGCAGTACATCGATTCCATCTCTCCCAAATCCCCGTGGAAGCGGAATATGTTCCGTGCTTTCTGGGTAGGAGGCGTCATCTGCATGATTGGACAGCTGGTGCTGAATTTCTGGAGCGCACAGGGCTTGGACGAGCAGTCCGCCGCAAATGCCGAGTGCATCACCATGATTGGTCTGGGGGTGCTGCTGACGGGACTGGGAATCTACGACAAAATCGCAAACTACGCAGGCGCAGGGACACTGGTACCCATCACGGGCTTTGCCAACGCGGTCGCCTCCCCTGCCATTGAATTCAAAGCAGAGGGCTTCATCACAGGCACCGCTGCCAAGATGTTCATCATCGCAGGCCCGGTGATCGTGTATGGAGTTTCTGCAAGTGTAGTGTATGGGTTGATTTATTGGGTGACCTCTTTATTCTAACAAGAAAGGCTTGACCGTTTTGGTCAAGCCTTTTGATACGATTACCGATTCCCCTTCGGAAGCTCCTCATGTTTCAGATTGTAGTGCTTTCTGTTTTTGCAATAAACGTCGGGCACCCCTTTGCACAAGCTCAAATCCCCGTCAAGAACATTCACGGTAAATCGGAATGACTTCAAGCGGGGCATATGCTCCAGAAATTGCAGATTCGGCAGCGTATTGGACCCGCACAGCACCAGATGCTCCAGCTTCGTCAGCTGACACAGCCACGAGAAATCCTTGACCTTTCCGCAGCTGTCCAGTTCAAGGGAGGTCAGTGATTCTCCCACATTGCCCAGCGCCGTAAGATTTTCCAGTGCGCGGCAATGGAGCAGTCTGATGTTCCGCAGCTTCGCTGCATCCTCAATGCCCTCCAGAGACCGCACCGTACTGCGGCAAAGCTCCAGTTCCTCCAATGCGGACACGTCCAGCCCTGTAAGGGTTTTCCCGACGGGCTGTCCCTCACCGAGAGACAGCATCTCCAAACCCTTTGCGCAGGTCAGATTCTTATGCCCCTTTGCCCCGCAGACTGTGACCCGTTTCAGCTTGGGCAGACGGCTGTAGTCCACCTCGGCAACACGGGAATCCTTTTCCCCGTAAACCGTTTGGATTTCCAGTTCCTGCAGGTTGGGCAGGTCATACAGCGGAGCGCAGTCAAAGGTCTGCGCGGAATAGGCGGGGATGATGCGCAAAGTTCGGATACTCGGACAGTCCCGCAAAAAGGAGATGTCCTCGGCAACCACAAACACCTTCTCGATTTGGTGCGTACGAATCAATTCCACCTGCTCCTCCAAGGTCCGCAGAGAACGGGCCAGCACAGGTGCTTCCCAAATAACGTCAAA
>JAFQPT010000147.1 GCA_017411665.1 Oscillospiraceae bacterium
GGTCGCTCATGGCGGAAATGTCTATGTGGTTCCCAATTACACCACCATGCTGGAAATCCACGGAAAGCTGGCAGACCTGTGCGGCGGCAATCAATTCTGGCAGAATTAAAATCACAGATTCAGACAGCCTCTCACAATTTCGTGAGAGGCTGTTTTGCATAATAAAAAGCTTTATTTCTGTATTGTTTAATAATTGTCAAAGGCGAAACGTTTGTGGTAATATATTACTTGTGAGATTTTTGAGCTTGTATGAAATACGAGTTCCGGCAAATACTAACCAAAGACTTTGAAAGAAGGATTTACGGATGAGAAAGACCAAGATTATTTGCACCCTCGGCCCCGCTTCCGATAAGGAAGAGGTTCTGCTGGAAATGATCAAGGCAGGCATGAACGTTGCCCGCTTCAATTTCAGCCATGGCACCCACCCCGAACAGAAGGCAAAGATGGATATGGTTCGCGCAGCAAGAAAGAAGCTGGGTATGCCTGTAGCAATTCTGCTGGACACCAAAGGCCCCGAAATTCGTACCGGTCTGTATAAGGACGGCCGTATCGAAATCAAGGAAGGCCAGACCTTCACTCTGACCACTCGCGAAGTGGAAGGCGACGAAACCATGGTTTCCATCAACTATGCAGGTCTGCCTCAGGACGTTTCTGTCGGTACCAAGATTCTGATCGACGACGGTCTGATCGGCTTTGAAGTGCAGTCCGTAACCGATACCGATATCATCTGCAAGGCACTCAACGACGGACCTCTGTCCAATCGCAAGAGCGTCAATGTGCCCGGCATCAAGCTGAATATGGAATACATCTCTCCCAAGGACCGCGATGACCTGATTTTCGGCTGCCGGGAAAAGGTGGACTACGTTGCAGCTTCCTTTGCACGAAATAAGCAGGATATGATCGATCTGCGTAAGGTTCTGGACGATAACGGCGGCGAAAAGATTGCAATTATCGCGAAGATTGAAAATATGGAAGGCGTGGAAAACGTTGATGAAATTCTGGACATCGCTGACGGCATCATGGTCGCGCGCGGTGACCTGGGCGTTGAAGTGGATTTTGAACTGCTGCCTATGATTCAGAAGTCTCTGATTAAGAAGTGCATCCACCGCGGCAAAATCGTTGTCACCGCAACTCAGATGCTGGACTCCATGACCAAGAATCCCAGACCCACCCGTGCGGAAGTATCCGACGTTGCAAATGCAGTTTTCGACGGCACCGGTGCCATCATGCTCTCCGGCGAAACCGGCGTTGGCAAGTACCCCGTGGAAACCATCCGCACCATGGCTAAGATTGCGGAAAACGCAGAAAAGACCATGCGTTACCATAGCAGCGGTGACTTTGAAGATATCGAGCCCGTCGGCGACGAAATCACCAACGCAATCGCACACGCAGTCTGCGCAACCTCCGAAGACCTTAACGCAAAGTGCATCGTTGCATTCACCGAATCCGGCTTTACCGCAAATGCTGTGTCCTGCCGTAAGCCCGAAAGGACCATTGTCGGTGCAACTCCTGACCCCGTGGTCTTCCACAAGATGTCTCTGTACTGGGGTGTTCAGCCCAGTCTGGTACACCGTCCCAAGTCCGGCACTGACCTGTATCTGCAGGCTGTGCGCGGCGCAGTGGAAACTGTGGAAGCTAAGGTAGACGATGTTGTGGTTATCACCGCAGGCATGCCCGTTGGACGCACTCCCTACACCAACACCATGCGCGTTATGAAAATCACCCAGAACTACATCGATCTGGCATTTGAAGACGAATTCTAAAAGCGCCAGCGCTTTCCGTTGACCTCCTGTCGGAGCTCAATGGAGAATGCCCCGCCCAAGGGCGATGGCAATGCTGTTTGTTGCAGCGCACAAAGCCCCCGTTTCAAACGGGGGCTTTGCACGTTTACAAACAGATATGTATGATTTGTATGACACATGCTCCCGCGAATCATAGGTCTGAATTTGTTTCGCAGTGAAACTGCGAAATTCTGCGAAACAAAAAGTACCCGTAAGGGTGCTTTTTCTTTTTTTGCGGCTGTGCTATACTGTCAAAAAAGAGAGAAAAGGGAGGGCATGGCATGAACTATTGCTCCAACTGCGGAACGAAGCTGGAACGGGAAATGCAGTTCTGCCCCGAATGCGGAAAGCAGCTGAGCATTCCTTACGATATGCAGATGTATGCGCAAATCGAGGAATTGATTGAGCGGGAGGTTGCCGAGCGAATCAATCGGGAGCTGGAGGAAAACAATAAGGTGGACAGAAAGCAGACCCGTCTGATTCGTCTGGCGCTGCTGGCGATTGCTGCGCTGTGTCTGGTGTTGTTTGTATTCCGCGGCGATATCTTCGAGACGAGCTTTTCCGAGGACAGCGATGCCATCGAGCAGGCATCCGCGTCTGTTGTGAAGCTGTACTGCTTTGATGATGCAGGAGACCTTTGTGCGACGGGCAGCGGCTTTGCGGTGTTCGATGACGGCATTATTCTCACCAATTATCATGTGATTGAGTCCGGTGCTTATCAGGTGGTTGCGGAATGCGATGACGGATATGTGTTTGAAATGAGCAGTATTGTCACTTACGATGAGGCTTTGGACATTGCAATCCTCAAAACCGACTATTATACAGGACTTGATACACTGGAAATCGGCAGCTCCGTCAGACTGGAGCGCGGAGAAAACCTTGTGGCCATCGGCAGTCCTTTGGGACTGAAGAACACGGTTTCCAAAGGGGTATTCAGCGGATACACCTTGGAAGGGGATGTGGAAATGCTGCAGTTTACCGCCTCTATCTCCCACGGCAGCAGCGGTGGTGCGTTATTTAACAATTCCGGCGAAGTTTTGGGTATTACTTCTGCTTCCTTCGAAGCCGGGCAAAACTTAAACCTGGCGATCCCGATCTGCGCAGTTGCGAAAGTCTATGAAAGCAGCGATGTTTCTGACCGGCTTACAGTCGCA
>JAFQPT010000148.1 GCA_017411665.1 Oscillospiraceae bacterium
ACTCGGTGCACAGGAAGTTGCCGGAGGAATGGGGATGTTCGTATTTATTGGTGATGGTGTGTGCGGAGGGGTAAATCAGACCGTAGCCGCCCTTTGCACGTTCTACCAGATATGCTCTCTGTTCGGGGGAAACGCCGCCGTCCAGATCATGGATGGTGCCCATGGGAGCAACCGCCAGACGGTTTTTCAAGGTGACGCTGCCAAAGGAAATTTCTTCAAACAATTTAGACATATGTTTTTCTCTCCAATCTATGTCAAAACGTAGGGGATGTGGCCCTTTTTTCATGCCTATATCATAGAACAAGTCATATGAAAAGTAAAAAGACTGTGAGTGAATGAAATTTCCTAAGTGAACGAAAGTTGACTTTTCTGCGGAAGAACCCTTTCGCTGAAAACGGCGTTTTTTCTTGTTTTTATGGGGAAATCAGAAGATAAGCAAAAAAATCACGAAGATTGACAAAAAAACGACAAGACAAGTTGACAGGAAGTTGACTGCATGATAAGATTTAATCAGATGAAAAAAGTCAACTTTACAGTGACGGTCAACTTGGTCAACTTTATGGAAAGGGAGGAACACCATGAGCTTTGGAAGCATGCTGAAAGCGATTTTGACGGTCAATGATATTAAAATGTATAATCTGGCCAATGCCCTGGGCTATGACAAGTCCTATATCAGCAAGTGGGTCAACGGCGCGAAGCTGCCTCCCTCGAAGGAAATAGACAAGCTGACGGAAAGCATCGGCCGTTTTGTGGCGCAGGAATGTGATGACGAACGGAAAAAGCTGACGGCACAGCAGTTTGGGATTGCGCGCAGAGACGGCAGTATCCCCGATGACGAGGTGTTTGCGGCAAAGCTTGCGGAGCTGCTGCGTGAGGAGTACTGGAAGGGGAAATACACAGAAACCAACGAGGTGCGTCAGCCCCATAAGAGTACTGCAGAGCCGCGCAGAGTGCAGCCTGTGACGCAAAGAAGACGGGCGCCTGCAGTGGAATGTATTCTTGCTACGCAGCCTGTGACCCGCACAGGAGAATATCAGTCTGTCATGGACGATTTGGCGGCACTTGACCCGGATAACACCCGTCTGAAAATGACAGCGATGATTGATACGGAGCGGTTTGCCGAGCATGTGGATTTGTACTGGAAGCATATCTGCAATCTGCTGAGTATCGGCGGAAATGCGGATGTGGATCTGGTGGAAATCGGCCGACACAGCGGCGCGCAGCTGCCCGACCGTCTGCTGATTGCCAAGGACCGTTTTGTGGAGCAGAGCGTTCAGCTGCCCTTTTCCAATAAGAGTGTGCTGGTACAGACGGACGTACCGTCTGTTGTGGGCTTGTACTATGACGATGCCCGCAAGTTTATTCGTCAGCAGCAGTTTATTTTGGAATCCTCCAATCTCAATAACAATCTGTATTACTTCAAGTATTCCAGCACGACTGCAAAGCGGTATTTGCTGTCATCCATGTTTCCCATGTATATGTCGGAGGCACTGTACGACGAAATTCTGGAAAAATACGGCACAGAAGCCCATAAGGCAGAGCAGCCTCGCGGGTATTATCTGAAGGAATTTGTGACGGATAAGTCTGTGGTCATTTTTGAAACGGCACTGCTGCGCTATATGAGCACGGGCAAAATTTCCGCATTCGATGCCTACGAAGGGGAAACGCTGACCCGACAGGAGCGCCGCCGTCATTTGCAGGAGCTGATTGACGAGCTGGAGGACGGCAGACGGTTTGATTTGAAGATTCTGTCGGACAAGAATCCCATTATCAATTACGATGATATTTCCGTTTCCTTCTTTATGAACGAAACCAGTGCCTACTGTTCCGATATCCGCAAGAAAAAGGACGGTGTACGATATTTTGTATCGGCGGACAGCCGCAGAAATCTGGGGATTTTGATGGACCATATCCACGGACTGCCCGAAGCCCATCTGATGACAGGCAAGCGCGTCATCGACTATATATATGATGGCATGAAAAATATGTGACGGGAGTAGAGACAACGTCCTCAAGCCAAAGCCCAACGCAGTGGGTTTGGCTTGAAACAGTCGAAACAGCGGAATGGATGAGCTTTCGTCACACTTGACGGAAGCGAATGATATGGAGCTTGTTTTGACGGTATGATGGCATGAAAAATATGTGACGGGAGTAGAGACAACATCCTCAAGCCAAAGCCCAACGCAGTGGGTTTGGCTTGAAACAGCGTAAAAAAAGCACCACGGAGTTCTGCTCAGTTGAGCAGGTTTTTCTTATTTTCTTCGACCGTTTGTCATAATCATAAAGATAAACATGGTAGCGCCACCCATCATCAGATACAGGATTGCGTAGGACAGAAAAGCCATTTCACCCGGATCAAAGCACAGCCATGTGCCTGCAAGGAACAGCAGCGGTGTTAAAAAGGGGAGAAACCACAGGCGACGGGGATCTTTTCCCGCGAACATACCTGCAGCAATGGCAAATACAGGGTCAATGGCAAAAAACAGTAGGAAACAGGCAGCCATTGCGGCGTCGGAATGAACCAGCGTGACAATCAGCCACGGAAGGCCGATGAAGAGAACAACGGAAATTGCGGTCCAGATGAAGGTGGGATGTGTCAGCCATGCCGGGATTTTTTGATCTTTCATAGAGAACCTCGAATAACTTGATAGAAACGGGGATGCAGCTGCATCCCCGTTTTTTATGTAATGGAACTGCTTACTTCATGTAGCCGGCTTTTTTCAAAGCAGCAGCTGCAGAGTCGATATCGCCGTCTTCCAGCCGGACAATCAATTCGCCGTCACCGGGATAAACGATGTTGCAGATGTTGCAGCCGTACTCGCTAATGATGCGGGTCACATCTGCCAGACTGCCTGCCACATCGGGGAGGTGCAGCTGCAGACGTCTGCCGGGGCCGCGAATCCCCATCATATCCAGGAAGGTATCGAAGATATCGGATTCGGTAATGATGCCAACCAGCAGCTTTCCCTTCATTACGGGCAGCGCACCGACCTTGTTGTTGCGCATCATCAGCGCAGCGGTTTCCAGCAGGTCGTCTTCCTGTACGGTCAGGGGGTGCTTATGCATGGCATCGCCGACAGTGGTTTTGTCCAGCAGGTAGTTCAGCTCGTGCTTACTCAGAGAGGTTGCCTTGGAGGGAGTTGCTTCCCGCAGCTCCTTATCGGTAACGATGCCTACCAGTTTGCCGGCCTGCACAACGGGCAGTCGGCGGAATCGGCCATCTTTCATCATCTTCAATGCTTCGCTGACGCGGATATCGGGAGTAACAACGGATAAATTGGTTGTCATTTTATCTTTTACCAACATGGCGGAATCCTCCTTGGAGTATGAATTGCATTCTTTTCTGACTCTATTATACCGCGTTTGAAGAGGGAGGAAAAGAGAAAAATGTGAAAAAATCACGAAAGGGACATTCTGTTCAAATTGCACCATTGTGCGTGGAATTTGATGCACTTTTCAGTGATTTTGATGTTAATAAATTGGCAAAAGGAAATAACTTGACTTTGTTTTCGATTTTGCACATAATACAATGGAAGCGTGAAGACTTATGTATGTTGAATGCGTTTAAAGGAGTATAATTATGAGAAATATTTGGCATGATATCAAGCCCTCCAGAATTAAGCCCGAAGATTTTGAGGTTGTCATTGAAATCACCAAGGGCAGCAAGAAGAAGTATGAGCTGGACAAGGAAACCGGTCTGATTAAGCTGGACCGTATTCTGTACACCTCCACTCACTATCCCGCAAACTACGGTTTTATCCCTCGTACATATGGCGATGACGGTGACCCTCTGGACGCACTGGTCATCTGCTCCGAAGAAATCGATCCTCTGGTTCTGGTCAGATGCTATCCCATCGGTGTAATCACCATGAAGGACGGCGGCAAGAACGACGAAAAAATCATCGCAATCCCCTTCAGCGACCCCAACTACAACATGGTTAAGGACATTTTTGAACTGCCTCCCCACATGTTTGAAGAAATCAAGCACTTCTTCAAGGTTTACAAGGAGCTGGAAGGCAAGGATACCGTTGTTGACGAAGTACAGGACCGTAAGAAGGCAAAGGCAGTCATCAACGATGCTATCAAAAATTACATCGAAACTTTCCAGATGTAATCTGCGTATGCTATACTAAAGACACAGAGTTCATTCTGTGTCTTTTTTATTTGGAGGAACCTATGATTTACAGCTTTGCGCCTTTGGAAGGCATTACAGGATATATTTTCCGAAACGCACACCACAAGGTGTTTCCCGAAATCGATCGATATTACATTCCTTTTGCCTCTCCCAACCAGCATCACAGCTTTTCCCCCAAGGAACTGCGGGATGTGGACCCTGTGCACAATGAGGGGATGCACGCG
>JAFQPT010000149.1 GCA_017411665.1 Oscillospiraceae bacterium
TAGGCATCAATCGCGTCGCGACGGATATTGCGGATTGCAACCTTGCATTCTTCGCCGTACTTCTTAACCTGCTTTGCCAGTTCCTTACGACGTTCTTCAGTCAACTGGGGGAACAGCAGACGGATGCACTTGCCGTCGTTGGTGGGGTTGATACCCAGATCGGACTTCAGAATTGCCTTTTCAATTGCCTTCAGAACGGTGTTATCCCAAGGCTGAATGACCAGAGATCTGGGATCGGGAGAAGAAATGGAAGCAACCTGCTGAATGGGAGTGGGGCAGCCATAGTATTCTACCTGAATCTGATCCAAAACAGCGGCATTTGCTCTGCCTGCTCTGACGGTAGCAAATTCGGTTGCCAGATGATCCAGAGATTTCTGCATTCTTACCTTATATTCCTGATTGTTAGCCATTATAGATATCCTCCTATGTTAACTTGAATGAATTACTTGGTTACAGATGTGCCAATCTTTTCGCCCAGCACAACACGAATAATATTTTCGGGATCCTTCAGCGCAAACACTTCAATGGGAAGATTATTTTCCATTGCAACGGAAGTTGCTGCAGTATCCATGACAGCCAAATGCTTTGCAAGCATTTCGTCATATGTAATGGTGTCATACTTCACCGCAGAGGGATCCTTATTGGGGTCTGCGGAATATACGCCATCAATATTCTTTGCAAGCAAAATCGCTTCAGCATCGATTTCAAGTGCTCTAAGTACACCTGCGGTGTCTGTGGTGAAATATGGATTACCGGAACCCGCAGCAAAAATAACGACCTTGCCATCATTCAAATGGCGAACAGCAGCTTCTTTGGTAAAAGTCTCACCAAATGCAGGCATAGGTACAGCAGTCATAACACGTGCATCCACACCATTCTGTTCAAAAACATCACTCAGTGCCAGAGAATTCATGACAGTAGCAAGCATACCCATGCGATCTGCACGAGTACGATCCATCTTGCCTTCGCCGTTCTTAACGCCTCTCCAGAAGTTGCCGCCGCCTACAACAATGCCAATCTGAACGCCCATATCAAGACATTTCTTAATTGCAAGGCAAACATCCTTCATAACTGCAAAATCAAGACCGGTTCCTTTACCACCGGACAGTGCTTCGCCGGAAACCTTCAAAAGTACACGACGATAAACAGGCTGATTCTGGGACATAAAACTACCCCTTTCAAATTATACCGTATCAATAAAACGTACCAAAACGCAGGCATTCCCGAGCTTCGATACAATTCCGATACTTTTCACTATACAAGTCATATTCTACCACATAATTGCACTATTGCAAATGACAAATTTCTTACAAGAAGACGTTTATAATGATTTCTATGAATAATGTTTATCTTGACCTACTGTTTCTTATCAATTTTTTTACAGATTACATCACATTATTATGTACTGCAAAAATCAGTCATGCCGAAATTCGACGTAAAAGGATTCTGATTGCCTCTGTATTCGGCGGTATTTATGGGTGTCTCTGTATGATTTACAAAAATACTTGGTTCAATACACCTGTCATTCAATTAACATGTGCAATTGTATTATGTCTCATCTCATTTTCCACCGAAAGAAAGCTGTTGCTGTGTTATGTCTCTTTCATTGTGATTTCTTCTGTTTTTGGTGGATTTCTCTCTCCTTTTGTATTTTTCACAAAACAAGGAAAGGTGATTCCTCTCAATCTTAAGGCACTTATATTTACCTTCGTTGCCGTTTATCTTCTGTTATCATATTTCTACAGAAATATAAAGAAACAAAGCTCTCGACAGTATTTAAAAACAACAATTACATTAAACAAACGTTCCGTTTCCTTCTACGCACTAAAAGATACCGGAAACGAATTAATTGACACTGTATCAAATCTGCCCGTTTTGATAATCGAAGAAACACTTATTCACAAATTGATTCCGGAACTGCAGGATATAGAACAAACCGATGATATTTATGATAACTTCTGTAAAATGAGCACCATCACATATTTAATAGGAAAGCTTCGTTTGATTCCATATCAAACCATTTCCGAAAACAGCATTATGATTGGTTTTATACCTGACGAAATACTCATAGACGGAAACACCGAGAAAATGATTGTCGCATTCAGCCGCAATAAACTCAGTCAAAATGATACATATCAAGGAATCTGTTAGGAGGCATCATGAAACTACAACAGGAATATTTGATATTCAAAGCAAGATTATTCTGTCATTTATTATCACTCCCTCGAATCCACTACATAGGCGGCAGTGACACACTTCCTCCCCCATTGAATAAGGACGAAGAGACCAGAGCAATTGAGGGACTTCAAAACGGAGACATTGCATATAAGCAGCTTCTGATTGAGCATAACCTCCGCCTTGTTGTCTACATCGCAAAACGATTTGAAAACACAGGAATCGGATTGGAAGATTTAATTTCACTTGGGACAATCGGCTTAATCAAAGCAATCAATACATACAATCCGTCAAAAAATATAAAGCTGGCAACCTACGCATCCAGATGTATCGAAAACGAAATATTAATGTATTTAAGAAAATACAGTAATATTAAATCTGAGCTCAGTCTCGATGAGCCATTAAATACAGACTGGGACGGAAATGAGTTGTTATTATCAGATGTTCTTGGCACTGAGGACGATGAAGTAAGCAAACCATTGGAAGATGATGCAGACCGAAAAATGCTGCAGGAAAGCATTTCGGTACTTAATCCACGAGAAAGACGAATTATTGAATTGAGATTTGGTCTCAACAGTACGAAGGAATACACACAGAAAGAAGTTGCTGAAATCATGGGAATCAGCCAAAGTTACATCAGTCGTCTGGAAAAAAGAACCATAGCCAGGTTACGGAAAGAAATGGTAAAACGAATGGAATAAACATTGTCAGACAGTTGTCATAAATTGACGGATTACGATTAATGTGTTACTATAAAATTAGTTAATTTTGATTAAGACAAAATCACAAGTAAGGGAGATAAGTTATGGATTATTTGGAAATTTGTAAAAATGCTCGCGAAATTTTCGGAAACCACTGCTTGGTATGCCCCGTCTGCAACGGTAAGGCATGTGCAAACAGAATCCCCGGTCCCGGCTGCAAGCCCCCCGGACTGACCGCTGTTCGCAACTACGAAAAGTGGCAGGAAATTTTTGTAAACATGGATACCATTTGCAACAACAAGACCCCCGACACCACATACGAGCTGTTCGGCAAGAAGTTTAAGTATCCCTTCTTTGCCGCCCCCATCGGCTCTATGAAGATGCACTACGGCGGCGACCACACCGACATCACCTATAACGCACAGCTGATTCCAGGCTGCATTGATGCAGGTATCGCTGCATTTACCGGTGACGGCGTTGACCCCGAAGTCATGCTGTCCTCCGCAAAGGTTATGAACCAGTTTGGCGGTATCGGTGTTCCCGTCATCAAGCCCTGGAATATCGAAGCTGTTAAGGAAAAGCTGGACGTTTTGAACGCAACCGAAATTTTTGCAGCTGCTATGGACATTGACGGTGCAGGTCTCCCCTTCCTGAAGGCAATGAATCCCAACGCAGGCAGCAAGTCTGTTGAAGAACTGCGCGAAATCATTGAATACGCAAAGATGCCCTTCATCCTCAAGGGTATTATGACCGTCAAGGGTGCTGTAAAGGCTGTTGAAGCAGGCGCTAAGGGTATTGTAGTTTCCAACCACGGCGGTCGTGTTCTGGGCAACTGTCCCTCCACCGCTGAAGTGCTGAAAGACATTGTTGACGAAGTTGGCAATGAAATCGTCATCATGGTTGACGGCGGTATCCGTACCGGCTCCGACATTTTCAAGGCACTTGCAATCGGTGCAGACTCCGTTCTGATCGGTCGTCCTTATGTTCCTATGGTATATGGCGGCGGCAAGGAAGGCATCAAGGTTTACACAGACAAGCTGGGTGCTGAACTTGTTGACACCATGACTATGTGCGGTGCACATTCTCTGGACGAAATCAGTCGTGACATGATTTACTATGCAAAGTAATATTAAATAAAGAATGCAAACGATTGTTTGCATTCTTTTTTGTTCCTATTTCAAAAATATACTATTAAAATTTCCAAACATATGATATAGTATCTCTGTCTGTAAACAAAAATACTATTCTGGAGGCTACGAATGATTACTGTTGACAATCTTTCCATGCAGTTTGGCGGCTCTGTGCTGTTTTCCAAGGTTGACCTGCAGTTTACCGCAGGCAACTGCTACGGTATTATCGGTGCAAACGGTGCCGGCAAATCCACTTTTGTTAGAATTCTTTCCGGTGAACTTGAAGCATCCTCCGGTTATGTTCATATTGATCCCAAGGCACGCATGTCTGTGCTGAAGCAGGATCAGTTCATGTATGACGAATACACCGTAATGGATACCGTTATTATGGGCAACCAGCGTCTGTATGATTGCGGCAAAGAAAAGGATGCAATCTATATGAAAGAAGACTTTACCGACGAAGATGGTCTGCGCGCTGCAGAGCTCGAAGAAGAATACGCTGAACTGGGCGGTTGGGAATCTGAATCCGATGCTAGCCGACTGCTGCAGGGTCTGGGAATCACCCCCGATATGCACGATATGATGATGAGCGAAATGGATCCTCGTCTGAAGGTAAAGGTTCTGCTGGCTCAGGCTCTATTTGGTAACCCCGACATTATCCTGCTGGACGAGCCTACCAACAACCTTGACCTTGCAAGTGTAGTTTGGTTGGAAGACTTCCTGATGGACTACGAAGGCACCGTTCTGGTAGTATCCCATGACCGTTACTTCCTCAACAACGTATGTACCCACATCGTTGATATTGACTACGGTAAAATCAGAATGTACGTCGGCAACTATGACTTCTGGTACGAATCCAGCCAGCTGATGCAGAAACTGATGCGCGAACAGAACAAGAAGGCTGAACAGAAAATTGAAGAACTGCAGGCCTTTATCCGTCGTTTCTCTGCAAACAAATCCAAGTCTCGTCAGGCAACTTCCAGAAGAAAATTGCTGGACAAGCTGACTGTTGAAGAAATGCCCGCATCCAGCCGTCGCTATCCCTGGGTTGGTTTCCAAGCACAGCGCGAACCCGGCAAAGACCGTCTGTTTGTTACTGAAATCAGCAAAACCGTTGACGGTGTAAAGCTGTTGAACAACATTTCCTTTATCATGAATAAGGAAGACAAGATTGCAATTATCGGTAAGAATGAACTGGCCGTTACCATGCTGTTTAAGATTCTGATGGGTGAAGAAGAACCCGATTCCGGCAGCATCAAGTGGGGCGTTTCCACCACTCAGACCTATTGCCCCAAGGACAACAGCGAGTACTTCGATAACTGCGATTATGACCTGATTGACTGGATGCGGCAGTTCTCCGAAGATAAACGCGAAAGCTATCTGCGTACATTCCTGGGTCGTATGCTGTTCTCCGGCGATGATGTATATAAGCGCGTTAATGTTCTTTCCGGTGGCGAAAAAGTCCGCTGCATGCTGTCTAAGATGATGTTGAGCGGTGCAAACGTACTGCTGTTTGACCAGCCCACCAACCACCTCGACCTGGAAAGTATTGCCGCATTGAACAACGGCATGGAAGCATTCCCCTACAACATCATCTTCTCCTCTCATGACCACCAGTTGACTCAGTCTGTTGCAAATCGAATCATTGAAATTACCGAAGATGGTATCATTGACCGCATGTGCTCCTACGACGATTACATGCATCTGTTTAATAAGGAAAAGTAAACCAACGAAAAAAGAAGGCTTGATAATCAAGCCTTCTTTTCTTTTTTCCGTTTGGAGAAACGCCGCAGAGTGCTCTCATTATATGCATTTGCTGCATATACTTTCACAAACAAGCTGGCTAGCAATTCAAATGCAGCCACAAACCAAACCGTAACCAATCCGGCACCTGCGAAGATAATCAGAATTAATTTCATCGCAAGCATGCAGAAAGCACTTGCCTCACACATACGTCGGGCATTTTGTGCGGATTCCATACCTTCAAAAATTGCTGAAGTACGACCCATGGGAGCAACTACATCAAAACGATTGGAAATGAGTTCAGAGGTCTTTCCGCCTACACAAACATCATAATCAGCAGCAGAATGATCTTCACCTGCATATTTCTCGTGATAGAAATATGCCATCTTCCCTTCTGTGTGTTCACTCAGTCGTTCCACAAACTGCATGCGTTCGTCACAGGAATAACCAAACGCATAATCTTGGATTCCGGAACGTTCCGCAATAATTTTAGCAGTTTCTTCGGAGTAAGAAGAAACAAACGCAAGACTATCAACGCCGAATTGTTCCATGTCAGCGCTTACTTGATCCGTGTAATCACTGATGGGATCTGTCAAAACAATATAGCCCGCATATTGCTTACCTACAAGCAAAAACATCATCTGTCGGTCTGCGCTCATTTTCTTCGGCAGCAAACCTTTTACGCTTGCCCTCAAAGCCTGAGTACCCAAAACAA
>JAFQPT010000150.1 GCA_017411665.1 Oscillospiraceae bacterium
CAGCTCGGTAATAGAGGCTTCAAAATCCGCCTCCGCCATCGACCATCCATCCTGCCGCCAGATGGAAAGCTTCGGGAAAGAGGTGCGGTCAAATGCACCGGGGATGGCGTTGAGGAACTGCTGTTCCATGGCATGAAGCAGAGCGTCTTTGGTAGGGAACGGGGTGGCAGAAATATTGGTGTCGCAGTTATTTGCCTGCAGTAAGATAAACATAGCGGCCTCCTTTGTGTTTAAGAGGGGATTTCGGTGTTTGTTTTATAATCATCGCAGACCAGCACGACAGCTCCATCATCTGCGATTTCTGATACGCCTGCAAAGGCCTCTGAACAGTCCAAAACCGGCTCACCATTGCGCTCGGTAATACGGTGGGTACAGGTGCTGCATAAGCAGCGCTTGTCATCCGGGTCAATATCATCGTCACACAGAACTTCGTCTAAATAGACCAAAAGAGCCGTGCTGCCGCAACATTGGAACGGGATATCGCTGCTTGCGACCCTGTGGATGCCGTAACGCATCCAGAAATCATGAGGGATTGAGTCAATGGCGTCGAGCCAAGTAAAGTAATTGGTGGTCTCCTTGACAGCTTTCTTGCCGGCATCTGTTTTGAGAAACTGCTTGACACAGAGCCTGAATTTTCTGTATAGCTTCTTCTCATCCAGTAACTCATCTGTTTTAATGCGGAAGCAGCTGTTCCACGCATCGAATTTTACTTCGTCGTGTCTGATGCGGATGAAATCAATGACTTGATATGTATCCATGAGATTTCCTTTCTCAGGCATCAGCTGCGGGAGAGAGCGTAGGTGCGGCCGCGGTCGAAGAAGACGACCATATGCCCTTTCCGCAGGCTTGCCTGTGTCTGGCGGTATTTCTTTTCGTCAAAGACCGTGGTGTCAACACCACACCAGCCGGCGATAACATGAGTGTCGGCAACCTTCTGACAGTCTCCGCGTAAGGAGCGGAAGAACTCCTTTTTTGATACCTCTTTGCTGTTGATATGGTAACGAATCATACGCCGCCGCCTTTCCGGAAGCCCGGATGGAACTGCTCGTCATAGGCCCCGTTGCCATTCCACCTGCGCCATGATACCGTCTCGACCGCAGAACAGTGGCGGAAGGTGATGTTGGCGCGTATCCGTGCCTTGTCCATGTAGCCCATCTTCGGGCCGTGACAGGATACCCACCGGGCAAAGGATTCCCGTGGGGACGGGAGTCGCTGGTAGTACCGGCCATCCTCCAAGGAGCGATAGATTTCCTTGCACTCGCCAGGGATTTCAGTAATGTACTCGACGTTGATGGTTTTGGGTGGAAAGCGCTCGATGCTGTTATAGTGGGGATGAAGGTCGATGTTGAGAGTGGCAGACCCATCTTCCTGGCGGCTCAAAACCGCATGTTCCACTACATAGAGTGCGCTGACTTCCTCAGCGATGCGGCGCTCCAGATAAACCTCATCAAAGGCGCCCGCCTCGTTTCTGGCCTGTATCAGGTAATGGTCCTGAGCAATATACGGGCCGTTCAAGCCACTGGCAGAGAGACGTTCGATATCGGCGGGGGAGAAGGGGGAGATAGTAACGGTGACTCCATCCGGTCTCGGACAGAGAAGGTGGATATCGTAGACTGCTTTCTTTACGGTAAAGAGCGAAGTGCCGTCGCTGCTGTCTCGTTCAAGGGAGAAATCGTCATTGGCGTACAGCAGTCGTTCATATTCCCCGTTTTCCTTGAGATAGATGCCGCGCACCCCTTTACCGTTTTCACTGAGCAAGTGCAGGATGTCGTCCTTAACCATGTCACCGGTGACAGGCGCCTCGAAGGTAACGAGCTTCTGCGCATGATTCACAGAGGCAACGACCAGAGAGCCGTTGATGGGATAGGCTGCCTTGACCTGCCGCACAGGATGGTTTTCTTCATCCATCCGCAGAGTCAGGGAGGCGGCATAGGCACAGGCTCTGCACCTGTCATGCGTTTCGCCGGTATTGCAGTCAAACTCCCGGAACAGGGTGTTTTGCCCGCAGCCGGGACACTTGTTGTTATCAGACTGTCCGCTTGCCATTGTGATTCCCTCCTCGTCTTTAATCCGGCCGCCCCTCAATGGCATTGCCGTCCTTGTCCTCTACGTCATAGTGACGGTCAAAAGCCCGGTCATATCCTTCGCGGCCAGTAGCGCCGCATTCGGGACACGTCCATGGGAAGGAACCGCCCTCGTCATCGATTTCATTCTCCCCGCTATACTCCACTGAGGCTCCACAGACAGGGCAGACGCCCTCCTCATCCAGACCGGGAGCAAACTCCTTGGAGAAATGGAATGACGCGTCGTTATGAACGAAAGCCATCAGGTCGTTGAAGCTGACCATAGAAAGCTCACAGGCGAGGTCAAGCATTTTTCTCTGCATATCCGCATCGATGATGTTGCCGCTGACCTGAAATCGGACAGGGGCGTCCGGGCGGGCGAGGGCGTTGGAACCGTGGGTAAACACGGCCAGCAGCGCGCCATTGAACACGAGGGGATTGTCGTTATAGGCCTTCTTCAAATCTTCATACTTCATATTACTGTTCTCCTTCTTTGTGATTCTCTTTGAATGGGCAGGTTTTACGCTCACAGTCTTCGCCCCGGTAGCAGGGGACTCCTTCATCACCTTCGTAGTAGGGATGGCAAACGAGGTGGCCGTGTTCTGCCAGATATGTGTCGATGAAATCCTCCAGTTCGCCGATGTGCTGCATGTCCCAGGGGAACGGGTCATCTTCCGCTTCTTCCTCTGGCAGCGCCAGCATCAGGCGCATGAGCCGGTAAGCGGCGCTATCCAACTCGTCGTTCCTGTCTACTAAAAAATCCTCAAATATTGCGTCCATGTGTTGCTCCTTTCGTGTTAATAGTTCCGGAAACAGGGCATTGCATATATGTCAACAGGGCGCCGCGCTTCGTCGATGAAGTCGAAGTGGACGGAGTTGAAGCAGCCCTGGATTCCAGACAGCGCCACAGTAGAGAAGGAGGGGCCGACAGAAGCTTGCTCCAGCTCGTAGCTGTTCCCAAGCTGCAGATGGGCAGACCGTACTTCCTTCTGATGATGCTGCAGGCCGTTGTTCGGGTAATTGAAGACAGCAAAAATCTTCATGTGATTGTCTCCTTTCGATTTCCTTTGTGTTTGTCATTTCTTCTCCATGTCGTCAGTCAGGGATTGCAGCATCAGTATGGAGGAAACCCTTGCAGGAGAGAAAAAGAGAAGGTGCGTGCCGGCAGCACACACCTTCGTTCTTACGATGGAGTCAGGTTTCTTTTTGTGTATTCATCCACGCTCATACCGTAGATGCGCTTGAACAGCTCATCCACACGGGCTGCGACAGCCGGGCCAGGCGGCGCTTTTAGGGATGCCTTACACCAGTTCAACAGTTCTTCTTCATCAAACTGGTATCCGGGTTGGTCAATCAATTTGCCTCCATAGAGGGTCGGCTTCGGGGAATGGACGATTTCATCCAGCTCTTTAGCAGTCTTTGCCTGCATGATAGCGTCAATTTTCTTGCGGCAAACAACTTCAATGATTTTAGGGTCATAGTAGTCGTCTATATAGATGCATATCTGGCCGGCAGTTTGTTCGAGCGCTTTTTTTCGGGCGTTGAGCAGGCTTTTTGGCTTTTCGTCACGGGTGATGATGTCAACCATGGCCTCATCCAGCATCATAATGATGCTTGCAGTCTCCGGAGTAATGTTCTTCATAGGCGCACCCCGTCAGCAGCAGTAGGTGCCTGTGACTTTACAGATATGAGCGGCATAGTCAAAATCGTCCGGCAAATAGTTCTGGAGCTTCTGCCGTATTTCTGTAAGCAGCTCCCCG
>JAFQPT010000151.1 GCA_017411665.1 Oscillospiraceae bacterium
GCGCAATCGGCATCGGCAACGTCTGGAAATTCCCCTGGATGGCAGGCCAGTACGGCGGTGGTGCGTTCGTACTGGTATACCTCATCTTCCTGCTGATTATGGGCGTGCCCGTATTGACCATGGAATTTGCCATGGGCCGCGCATCCCAGAAGAGCCCTTTGAAAATGTACGGTGAGCTGACCCCCGACAGGAAGTGGAGCTGGCACGGCTATGTGTGTCTGGCAGGCAACGTCATCCTTATGATGTTCTACACCACCGTAGCAGGCTGGATGCTGCAGTACTTCGTCCATATGGCCACCGGCAAGTTCAGCGGTCTGGCAAACGATGTGGTGCAGAACGGCTTCTTTGAAATGCTGGGTAACCCTGTCTCCATGACCATTTATATGGCAATCGTAGTTGTCTTTGGCTTCGTCGTCATCTCCATGGGTCTCCAGAAGGGTCTGGAACGTGTCACCAAATGGATGATGCTGGCACTGATTGTGCTGATGGCAGTTCTGGCAATCAACAGCTGCTTCCTGGAAGGCGGTGCGGAAGGTCTGAAGTTCTATCTGATTCCCGACTTTGGCCGTATGATGGACATCGGCTTCGGTGAAGTGATTGTCGGTGCCATGAACCAGTCCTTCTTCACACTGAGCCTCGGCATCGGTGCAATGGCAATCTTCGGCAGCTACATCGGCAAGGACCGCGCACTGATGGGCGAATCTGTCCGTGTCTGTGCACTGGATACACTGGTTGCGCTGAGCTCCGGTCTGATTATCTTCCCCGCATGCTTTGCTTACGGCATCGACGTCAACAACGGTCCCGCTCTGATTTTCATGACTCTGCCTGTTGTCTTTAACCATCTGGCAGGCGGACAGTTCTGGGGCGCACTGTTCTTCGTATTCATGACCTTTGCAGCGATGTCCACCGTTCTGGCGGTATTTGAAAACATCGTTTCCATGGTCTCTGAGCTGACCGGATGGGGCCGCAAAAAGACCTGCCTGATTTGCTGCATCGCAATTTTCGTACTGAGCGTCCCCTGTGTACTGGGCTACAACGTATGGAGCGATCTGCGCATCATCGGTGGCCGTGACGTACTGGACAGCGAAGACTTCATCGTTTCCAACATTCTGCTGCCTCTGGGCTCTCTGCTGTTTGTCATATACTGCACCACCCGCTACGGCTGGGGCTGGGACAAGTTCGTTGCGGAAGCAAACGAAGGCACGGGTCTCAAGGTTGCACAGTGGATGCGTCCCTACTGCACCTATGTGCTGCCTCTGATCGTACTTTGTATCTTTATTGTCGGAATTATCTAAAGTCGGGCAGCTGTCCTGCATTCGTCGCAGCCGTTTTTCCCGCTCTTGTTTAAACCCGCAAAAACCTGTATACTACGCTTATACAATTTGTGTAAGCGTAGTTTTTTATTGGAGAAGTTCCATGAAATTGATTCATTGCTCAGATTTTCATCTGGACGCGGCACTGGAGTCCCATCTGACTGCCCAACAGGCGCGGCAGCGCAACGCAGAGCTTTGCAGCACCTTTTCCCGCATGGCAGAGTACGCAAAGTCCAACGGCGTATCCGTCATTCTGCTGGCAGGCGACCTGTTTGACACGCAGCGCATCACCGCCACCACGGGCAGCTTTCTGCTGGACACCATCGCCCATGCACCGACCATCGAGTTTCTATACATCAAAGGCAACCATGACGAGGCAGACCGCGCCTTTGCGGGTCGTACCCTGCCCGAAAACCTCAAGACCTTTGGCGGACACTGGCAATCCCATCGCTACGGCAATGTGACCGTCACCGCAGCGGAGCTCACCGCAGACAACTGCCACAGTCTGTATGACACCCTACAGCTTGACCCCGAAGCGCTGAACATCGTCATGCTTCACGGACAGGTCTCCTCGCAATCGGGTGAGGACACGGTGTGTTTGCCCCGTCTGCGCGGCAGGCACATCGACTATCTGGCGCTGGGTCACCTGCACAGCTATCAGGCAGGCAGACTGGATGACCGCGGCACATGGTGCTACTGCGGCTGCCCCGAGGGCAGAGGCTTTGACGAATGCGGCGAAAAAGGCTTCGTGCTGCTGGACGCAAAGGACGGCATTGTGGACCATCGGTTTGTTCCCTTCGCCCAACGCACCCTGTACGATGTGCCTGTGGACATCACGGGACTGGAGGACACCCCCGCTCTGCTGCGAGCTCTGCGCAGTGCTGCCCGGGGGATCCCCCCCTCCGCAGGGGTGAAGTTCACCCTTCATGGCACCTACACCGCCCAAACCCATAAGGACCTTCCGTTTTTACAGACCATGCTGTCCCATGACTTTTACTTTGTCAAACTCAAGGACGCCAGCCGTCTGGAGCTGGATGCAGCCTCTTACGAGCACGACCTCTCCCTCAAGGGCGAGTTCATCCGCATGGTGCTGGCATCCGACCTGCCCGACTGTGACAAGGACCGCATCATCTGCGCAGGCTTGGAAGCACTGCGGGGAGAGGAGGTCAGCCTGTGAAACTGATCCGCTGCCATGTTGAAAATTTCGGCGGGCTTCACCAATACACCACCGAGTTCACGGACGGACTCACCGTCATTCTCGAGCCCAACGGCTTCGGCAAGACCACCCTTGCGGAGTTCATCCGCGCCATGTTTTACGGATTTCCCCGCAGCGGGAAAGACCTTGAAAAGAATCTGCGCCGGAAGTATCTGCCCTGGCAGGGCGGGCGCTACGGCGGGTATCTGGTGTTCGAGTACGGAGGAACATGCTACCGACTGGAGCGCACCTTCGGGGAAACGCCCCGACAGGACAAAGCTGTGCTGTATGACGAAGAGACCCATCGGGAAAGCCGTGATTTCTCTCCCGACAGCCTCGGTGTGCAGCTGTTCGGCATGGACGCCGATTCCTTCCTGCGCACCACCTACCTGCCGCAGACCCCTGTCAGCGGCCCTCTGTCCACAGACAGCATCCGCGCCAAGCTCGCCAATCTTCTGGAGGACAGTGACGATTTGGCAGGCTACGAAAAGGCGGTACAGCGGCTGAAGGACAAGCGCATCGGCTACGAGCATTATCGCGGCACAGGCGGCAGCATCCACGAAGCAACGCAGCGGATTTCCGCACTGCAGACCCAGCTGGATGCCTGCCAAAACAAGGCCGCAGAGCTGGAACAAATTTCCGCAGACATCGTCCGCTTCAAACAGGAACAGCAGTCGGGCGAGCAGGCTCTGCAGCGCATCCGCACCCGACTGACAGCAGCCTCCTCCGCTTTGGCGGAAGCCGCTGTTAAAAAGGAACGGGAACGCTTGACCCTGCAGCTGAATGAGCTGACCGCTCAGCTGAAATCTCTGCGCAGCCACTACCCCATGGGGCTGCCCGGGCAGGAGGAGCTGGACACTCTGTCCAACGCCATTGACGAGCTTTCCCTGCTGACAGGCAGCCGTGCCGCTCTTACAGCGGAGCCCGCTCCACAGTCCAAAAAGCTCCACGGTGGTTTCCTTCCTCTGCTGCTGTTCGGCATTGCTGCAGCAGCAATGGGCGTTTGCCTGCTGATGCTGCCTCGACTTCCTGTCCCCATTGCAGACCTTGCACTGCAATACCCCGTCATTCCCGCCAATCATATGCTGCTGGGTGGCATGGACTGGGGCGC
>JAFQPT010000152.1 GCA_017411665.1 Oscillospiraceae bacterium
CATACACTGTCAAAGCAAACAGAAAGAGCGCATCATCCCACTTCAAGCAACAGCAGTCAAAGCATTGACCGAATACATCACTTTCATTCGGAAGCAAATGCTCAAAGATGAAAACGATGACAGATTGTTTGTCAATGTAAATGGTGGCGCAATGTCAAGGCAGGGGTTCTGGAAAATCTTGAAAAGCTACCAGATTAAAGCAGGCATTGCGAAAAATATTACTCCTCATACACTGCGTCACAGTTTTGCTGCACATTTGCTGCAAAAGGGGAACGATATGCGGTCGGTTCAACAAATGCTGGGACACTCCGATATTTCAACAACCCAGATTTATTCATATTTTTTGGATCCAGTATAAAAGGCGTATACACAAATGTGTATACGCCTTTTTGCCATATATTTTATAATACTTCTAATATTGATAATATTCTAAAAATATGATAAATTAATTTAATAGGGATGTGGTTTTTTGAGAATTCTTGGAATTGACCCGGGAGTTGCGATTGTTGGATTCGGAATTATTGAATCTGAGCGAAACACCCAAAGTCTTGTTCGATGCGGTGTGATTACAACACCTGCTCATACGCAATTGTCATATCGTTTAAATAGCATTTACATGGATTTGCGAGAACTGATTGAAGTGTTTAAGCCAGATGCAATTGCTGTTGAAGAACTGTTTTTTAATACAAATTTGACAACCGGTATTTCCGTTGCACAGGCGAGGGGCGTTATTCTGCTTGCTTGTTATCAATCCGGTGTTCCTGTATTTGAATACACTCCTCTGCAGGTAAAACAGGCTGTGGTCGGTTATGGCAGAGCAGAAAAAAATCAGGTCATGGATATGGTAAAACGAATCCTGAAGCTGCAGGAAGTTCCTAAGCCTGATGATGCTGCAGACGCAGTTGCGATTGCACTGTGTCATGCACGCAGCGCTACATCTTTGTTAACAAAGAAAGGTGTGAACAATACATGTTCAACTATATAAGCGGTACCGTTGCAGACTTGGAACCTAATCTTGCTGTGATAGATTGTGGTGGAGTCGGTTTTTCCCTAAATGTTTCTTTATATACTGTACAGAATATTAAACTTGGCGAAAAAACAAAACTTTATGTCTATGAATCCATTAAAGAAGATGCATTTGACTTGTATGGATTTTCTTCTAAAGCGGAAAAACGCTGCTTTGAGCTGCTTGTCGGTGTAAGTGGTGTCGGACCTAAAGCCGCGATGGCTATTTTGTCTGTAACATCTCCCGACGGTCTGATTTCGGCTGTATTGAATGGCAATGAAAAAGCAATTACTGCTGCTGCAGGTGTTGGAAAAAAACTTGCTCAGAGAATACTGCTGGAACTGAAGGATAAAGTCGGCAAAATTGATGGCGCTGCCCCTATTGTTGCCAATGACATCCCCAATATTGCAGCGAAGGGCGCCGATAAAAATCTGGCAGATGCTACTGCCGGGCTGCTTGTACTTGGCTATGGACAAGCGGAAATCAATAACGCTCTGCGCGGCGTTGACACTACAGATATGACTTCTCAGGAAATCATTAAGCTTGTTCTGCGCGGCATGGTTAAGTAAAGGAGGGTTCCTATGAGTATTTCTTTTTCTGATGAAGCTCCTCAGCATCAGGTTACAACTTCACGCGTGCTTGCCGAAGATTCGAACGAAGGCTCTCTGCGCCCTCAAACACTAAAAGACTATGTGGGACAGGAAAAAGCAAAGGGAAATTTAGAAGTATTCATTCAAGCCGCAAAAATGCGTGGTGAACCCCTTGATCATGTATTGCTTCACGGGCCTCCCGGTCTTGGTAAAACAACATTGGCAGCTATCATTGCCAATGAAATGGGAGTCAATATGCGCGTAACCTCCGGTCCTGCAATCGAGAAGCCCGGTGATTTGGTTGCCATGCTCACAAACTTGAATGAAGGCGATATTTTATTTGTCGATGAAATCCATCGTCTCAATCGCTCTTACGAGGAAATTCTTTATCCGGCAATGGAAGATTATGCCATTGATATTATTCTGGGCAAAGGACCTTCCGCCAGCTCTTTACATTTGGATTTGCCTCACTTCACATTAATCGGTGCAACCACTCGCTCCGGTCAGCTTACAGCGCCTCTTCGTGACAGATTCGGTGTGACGCTGCGCTTGGAACTGTATACTCCTGTAGAATTGCAGAAAATCGTTACACGAAGCGCCAATATTCTAAATGTAAAAATCGATTCTGACGGAGCTTATGAAATCGCGTCCCGCTCACGCGGAACACCCAGAATCGCTAACCGTATGCTTCGTCGTGTTCGAGACTTTGCTCAGGTTCGTGCTGGCGGCGTCATTTCAAAGGAAGTAGCCAATGAAGCCCTTTTGAGTCTGGAAGTGGATCATCTCGGTTTTGACTCATTAGACAGACGTATGCTTCGAGCAATTATTGAGTATTATAACGGTGGTCCTGTCGGTTTGGATACACTGGCTGCCACAATTAACGAAGAAGCAATTACTCTGGAAGATGTTTATGAACCTTATTTGCTGCAGCAAGGTTTCTTAACCAGAACTCCAAGAGGCCGCTGTGTCACAATGAAAGCTTATGAACATCTTGGAATTCCTTTTAGAGGACAAGAACAGCTGAAGCTTTAATTGTGCGCAATTAAATGAAAGTTTACACACTGTCTAATTTCATCATTCCCTTGATTTCTATTGACTTTCTGGCAGTTTGTAATATAATCAAATATAATTTGAAAGAGGTTTTTGTGATAGATTTCATAAACAGTGATGAAAAACTGATTGAAATGATGCATTTAGGAGACGAATCTGCTGAGGAAGAACTTGTCAAACGCTACAGTAAATTAGTACGTATTTGTGCTCGTCCGTATTTTCTGGCCGGCGGTGACAGTGAAGATTTGATTCAAGAAGGCATGTTCGGACTGTTAAGTGCAATCAGAAAGTACGACCACACGGGAGGGGCTTCTTTCAAAACATATGCGGAACAGTGCATTCACAATCGTATTATTTCCGCTATCGAATCAGCTTCCCGCAATAAACATGCTCCGCTGAACGAAGGGCTATCTCTTGAAAGAATTACCGAACAGAATCCTGCGGATTATCACGGTGCCTTTGAGGATTTGTTTTCAAGAGAAACCGAAGAATTCGTTTTAGCAAAAGAGCAGGGGAATGAAATTTTGATTCGAAAACAGACCGTTTTATCAAGATTCGAAAAACAAGTTTTAGCTATGTATCTTGAAGGATGGTCTTATAAGGAAATTGCTGAATCTTTGGATAAGCCTGAAAAATCCATTGATAATGCAATTCAGCGCATTCGA
>JAFQPT010000153.1 GCA_017411665.1 Oscillospiraceae bacterium
TCAGCGTCGGCACTTTGGAAATACCGTATCGTTGGGCAATGGAAGGCTCGTCGTCGATATCCAGCTTGGCAATGGTGAACCTTCCCGGATACTTCTCTTCAAAAGCAGAAAGGATATTTCCCTGCAGCTTGCAAGGTCCGCACCATTGGGCATGGAAATCCACCAGAACCGTATCGTGGTTGTTGATGATGCTGTCGAAATTTTTTGCTGTTACGTCCAAATCAAGTTCCTCCTGTTTGATTCGTCAAACGGGAAGAATTGTCTGTCAACGGTCCAAATACTTCACAGCAGACAAGGCCGCAATGTTGCCCTCGCCAACCGCCTTGGGCAGCTGATACGGTGTGCCTGTGCAGTCCCCTGCCGCAAAAATGCCTTCCAGATTGGTCTGCATACTGCGGTCTACCACAATGGCGCCGTTCTGCATCTCCAGTCCGAACATCAGCAGGTCGGGTGCTACGCCGCTGCGGAGAATAAAGATTCCGTCCACAGGATACTCCACGCCGTCGGCAATGAGCAGATTGACCGTTGCTTCTCCCCGAATCTCATAGGATTTTGCCCGATTGCGGTCAAAATATTCCACATCGCAGCCAATACTTCTCAAAAATTCCGCTTCTTCCGGCGCATCGGCACACAGTCCGATCACGGCAACCTTCTTGTTGCGGTACAGCATACCATCGCAGGTAGCGCAGTAGCTGACGCCTCTGCCAAGGAAGTCCGTTTCTCCCTTGTATGGCTTGCCCATGGAAATACCGAGGGTCAGAATGACCGCTTCCGCTTCCACAAATTCACTGCCCACTGCAATACCGAAACTCTCGCCCATATTCATAATGGACGTAGCTCTGCCGTGCATGAAGAATGCCCCTGCATCCTCCGCCTGCTTGGTCATAATCTCCAGCATCTCACTGCCGCTCATCCCGACCATACCGGGATAATTATTGATTTTTTCCGCCTTTGCCAAATGAGACTGTTCGGGGTCTGCGGAAATGATTACGACACTTTTGCCTCTTTGAATTAATGTCAAGGCTGCGGAGATACCCGCAGGGCCGCCACCGATAATCGCAACATCCATCATAAAGATCACCTCTTGTGAAATATGTATTTGTTTTTCTTTATTCTATCATGTTATTTTTCCCCCGTAAACAGAGAATAATCGTTGTCAAAACCTAAATTTGTGTATATAATGTCATTACTTATATTTTTTAAGAAGAGTGAGGATTCTATGGAAGAGATCTCTAAGAATTTTATTGAATTGTTCATCGACGAAGACATTGCCCCCGGCGGTCAGTTTGAAGGCATGACGGTTCACACCCGTTTCCCTCCCGAACCCAACGGCTATCTGCACATCGGTCACTGCAAGGCACTGTGCATTGACTTCGGCACCGCTGAAAAGTACGGCGGTCTGTGCAATCTTCGTTTTGACGATACCAACCCCGCAAAGGAAGACAACGAATTTGTAGAAGCCATTCAGGAAGACATCCACTGGCTGGGCTTCGACTGGGGTGACCGTATGTTCTACGGCTCCGACTACTTCGAAACCACTTATGAACTGGCTGTGGGTCTCATTAAGAAGGGTCTGGCATATGTCTGCGAGCTGAGCGCAGAAGAATTCAAGGCAAACCGCGGCGACATCAACACGCCCGCTACCTGCCCCTACCGCGACAGACCCATTGAAGAATCTCTGGATCTGTTTGCACGCATGCGCAACGGGGAATTCCCCGAAGGCAAGATGACTCTGCGCGCAAAGATTGACCCCGCAAGCGGCAACTTCAACATGCGTGACCCCGTCATCTACCGCATTCGTTACATCGAACACCACAGACAGGGCAACAAGTGGTGCATCTACCCCATGTACGACTTCGCACATCCCATTCAGGACGCACTGGAAGGCATTACTCACTCCCTGTGCTCTCTGGAATACGAAGACCACCGTCCCCTGTACAACTGGGTCATTGAACACACCGACGTCCCCTCCAAGCCCCGTCAGATCGAATTTGCCCGTCTGGGCATCAACTACACCGTTATGAGCAAGCGTAAGCTGCGCGCTCTGGTGGAAAACGGTCTGGTCAGCGGCTGGGACGACCCCCGTATGCCCACCTTGTGCGGTCTGCGCCGCCGCGGCTATACCCCCAAGTCCATCCGCAATTTCACCGCAAGAAACGGTGTTTCCAAGGTCACCTCTACCGTTGAATACGGTTTCCTGGAACACTGCCTGCGTGAAGATTTGAACGAAAACGCAAAGCGCGTTATGGCAGTCCTCAAGCCCATCAAACTGACCATCACCAACTACCCCGAGGGTCAGAGCGAGCTGCTGACTGTGGAAAACAATCCCCTGCGTCCCGAAGACGGCGACCGTGAAATCACCTTCTCCCGCAACCTGTACATTGAAGCCGACGACTTCCTGGAAGTTCCCGTGCCCAAGTACAAGCGTCTGACTCCCGGTGGTCTGGAATGCAGACTGAAGGGTGCTTACCTCATCAAGTGCACCGGCTGCGTAAAGGACGAAAACGGCAACGTCGTAGAAGTTCTGGCTGAGTATGACCCCGAGTCCCGCGGCGGCAATCCCGCTGACGGCCGCAAGGTCAAGGGCGCAACCATCCACTGGGTCGATGCCGCAACCGCAGCTGACGCTGAAGTACGCGTATATTCCAACCTGTTCTCCGACGCTGCTCCCGATGCAGGCGACAAGAACTTCCTGGACTGCCTGAA
>JAFQPT010000154.1 GCA_017411665.1 Oscillospiraceae bacterium
GTATGAGTCCTCCCAGATGGTGCAGGCCATGATCCGCAACAAGAACAAGAAGAACCAGGAAAAGATCGAAGAGCTGCAGCTGTTCATCCAGCGTTTCTCCGCTAACAAGTCCAAGGCCAAGCAAGCAACCGCCCGCCGCAAGCTGCTGGACAAGCTGACAGTCGAAGAAATGCCCTGCTCCACCCGCCGTTATCCTTTCGTGGGCTTCATGCCCGAACGGGAACTGGGCAAAGACATTCTGACAGTCAAGGATGTTTCTGTTACCGTCGACGGTGAAAAGTTGCTGGATAAGGTCTATTTCAGCGTTGGACGCAATGACAAGATCGCATTCGTCGGCGAGAACGAAAAGGCACAGACTGCATTGTTTCAGATTCTGATGGGTGAACTAGAGCCCGACGAAGGCAGCATCAAGTGGGGCATCTCCACCGTGCGCAGCTATCTGCCCAAGGATAACAGCCCCTATTTCGAGGGCAATACCATGGAACTGGTGGACTGGCTGCGCCAATATAGCGCAAAGAAGGATGATGTGTATCTGCGCGGCTTCCTAGGCCGCATGCTCTTTGGCAATGAAGACGTTTTTAAGCAGGTCCATGTGCTGTCTGGTGGCGAAAAAGTCCGCTGTATGCTCTCCAAGATGATGCTTTCCGGCGCCAACGTGGTGCTGCTGGACCAGCCCACCAACCATCTGGATATGGAATCCATTCAGGCGGTCAACAAGGGTCTGGAGGCCTTCAACGGTGTCGTGCTGCTGGCTTCCCACGACCACGAGATGCTGGAATCCACCTGTAACCGCGTCATTGCCTTCCAGCCCGACGGCACCATCGTGGACCGCTATGGTACCTATGATGAGTACCTGTACTGGATGGATCAGAAGAAGCAGAAGGAGAATCAGTAATGGAGAAAATTCTCGACATTATTACCGCAAAAATGCAGGCCGCTTTTGTTGCAGCAGGTTATGAGGCATCCTTTGGCCGCGTGAACCTGTCCAACCGGCCCGACCTGTGTGAATACCAGTGCAATGGCGCACTGGCTGCCGCAAAGCAGTACAAGTGTGCCCCCATCAAGATCGCAAACGAAGTGGTTGCCCAGCTGGATGCAGCTGACTACGATCTGGTAGAGGCAGTCATGCCTGGCTTCATCAATCTGAAGCTTTCCGGCGCATTCCTGCAGAAGTATCTGGAAGAAATGCGCACTGCAGAGGATTTTGGTGTACAGAAAGTGGGCGCCGGTAAGACCATCGTGGTGGACTACGGTGGCGCAAACGTTGCCAAGCCTCTGCATATTGGCCATCTACGCCCTGCCATCATCGGCGAGGCACTGAAGCGCCTGCACAAATTCATGGGCTACAATACCATCGGTGATATTCACCTTGGTGACTGGGGCTTGCAGATGGGTCTGGTCATTGCGGAGTTGCAAGAACGTCAGCCTGATCTTCCTTACTTTGACCCCGATTTTGAGGGCGAATATCCTGCCGAAGCACCCTTTACCCTCAGTGAACTGGAAGAAATTTATCCCACGGCTTCCGGCAAGAAAAAGGACCCCGAATTTGCCGAAAAGGCACACATCGCAACGCTGGAACTGCAGCAGGGCCGCCGTGGCTACCGGGCAGTCTGGAACCACATGATGCGTATCTCTCTGGCTGATCTGCGCCGAAATTACGACAATCTGGATGTCCACTACGAAAAGTGGCTGGGCGAAAGCGATGCTGACCCTTATATCCCCGCTATGGTCGAGGATCTGAAAGCAAGAGGCTTCGCTGTTCAGAGTGAAGGTGCATGGGTCATTCCCGTAGCCGAAGAGGGCGATAAGAAAGAAGTTCCTCCCATGATCCTGATCAAGTCCGACGGCAGTGCCATCTATGCAACCACGGACCTTGCCACCATGGTGCAGCGTATGCAGGACTGGAATCCCGACAAGATGCTCTACGTCACCGACAAACGCCAGAATCTGCACTTTGAGCAGGTATTCCGCGCTGCCAAGAAGTCCGGCATCGTGCACACTGACACTGCGCTGCAGCATATTGGCCATGGCACCATGAACGGCAAAGACGGCAAACCCTTCAAGAC
>JAFQPT010000155.1 GCA_017411665.1 Oscillospiraceae bacterium
ATGGCGTGGAGGTTGGGAGAATCCTCTACCTTACCGGTGGTCATCTTCTGGCACTGGTTGCCGGAAATGAAGCGTCTTCCGCCGGGGAAAATATTGATGGTCAGACGGCAGTGGTTGCCGCAGCCCTGACAGACGGAGTTGGTGGCTTTATGTGTAAAGGTTTCCAAGTCCTGCAGGGAAACGATTTTGCTTTCTTCAAAGTGCATAGCGTGGAGCGCTGCACCGTAAGCACCCATAAGCCCTGCGATGGCGGGACGGATGACAGGTGCACCCAGCTCCATTTCAAAGGCACGAAGTACCGCATCGTTGAGGAAGGTACCGCCCTGTACCACGATGTTTTCGCCCAGCTCCTGCGGAGAGTTGGCGCGAATGACCTTGTACAGTGCGTTTTTCACAACAGACACGGACAGACCTGCGGAGATATCTTCCACAGTTGCGCCGTCCTTCTGGCTCTGCTTGACGGAGGAGTTCATGAAAACGGTGCAGCGGGAGCCGAGGTTCACAGGTGCGATGGCGTGCAGACCCTTTTCCGCAAAGGTCTGTACATCGTAGCCCATGCTTTTGGCAAAGGTTTCGATGAAGCTGCCGCAGCCGGAGGAGCATGCTTCGTTGAGCATGATGGAGTCAATGGCACCATTGCGAATCTTGAAGCACTTGATGTCCTGTCCGCCGATGTCCAGAATGAAGTCTACATTGGGCTGGAAGTGCTTGGCGGCGGTATAGTGGGCGATGGTTTCTACCAGACCCTCGTCGATGTTGAAAGCATGACAAATCAGCTCTTCACCGTAGCCGGTTGCTGCGCTGCCGCAGATGGTGATGCGGTCGCCGCAGGCTTTGAGGATGATTTCCAGCTGTTCCTTGACGATTTGGACGGGATTGCCCTTATTGGAGCTGTAGTAGGTATACAGCAGCTTGCGGTCCTCGCTGATGAGAGCCAGCTTGGTGGTGGTGGAGCCGCAGTCGATGCCCAGATAGGCCTTGCCGCGGTAGCTTGCCATGTCGGCGGTTTCTACAATTGCCTTTTCGTGGCGTGCGCGGAATGCGTCGTAATCTTCCCGAGACTCAAACAGAGGTCTCATGCGCTCGCTGGTAGGTACCGACGTTGCGGCACTGATGACCAGTGCGCTGATGATGGTTTCGTATGTAAACAGCTGTGTGCTGTCGGCGCCGTACAGTGCTGCACCCAGAGCGACTGCAAAGCGGCCATATTCAGGGAACAGTGCGGTTTCGTCAGTGAGCTTCAGTGTTTCGCGGAAGCGGTCACGCAGACCCTGACAGTAGTACAGAGGCCCGCCCAAAAACATGACCTTGCCTTCGATTTTTCTGCCCTGTGCCAGACCTGCAATGGTCTGGTTGACCACTGCCTGATAAATACTTGCAGCCACGTCAGCCTTGTTTGCGCCTTGATTGAGCAGGGGCTGAATGTCGGTTTTTGCAAATACACCGCAGCGGGATGCAATGGGGTAGAGTCTGGTGTGCTGCAGGCTGGCAGCATCCATTTCCTCCACGGTCATGTCAAGCAGCACTGCCATCTGGTCGATGAATGCGCCTGTGCCCCCTGCGCAGGTACCGTTCATGCGCTCGTCCGTACCGCCCTTGAAGAAGATGACCTTTGCGTCTTCACCGCCCAGCTCGATGACTGCGCTGGTGTCGGGCTCCAGTACGCGAATCACTTCACCGGTTGCGTAAACTTCCTGCACGAAGGGGATGTTTGCAGCGTTTGCCAGACCCAGACCTGCAGAGCCGGAAATGGAGACGCAGAACTTGCGTCCGCGCAGCAGAGGCTCGATTTCCTGCACCATCTCGATGGTTTTCTGGCGGACCTGAGAGAAGTGGCGGCTGTATTTTTCGTAAATAACCTTGCCGTCGTCAATCAGCACGATCTTGGCTGTGGTAGAGCCGATGTCGATGCCCATTGTCAGTCGGTTATTCAGTTTTGCAGCGTGATTAATAATCATAAAACAATAAAAATCCTGTTCTATAAGCATTATATGGTTGAAAATGTTCTGAAAAACGAAAAACATCGGTTTATTAAAAACTGATTGTGCATTTTAGAATTATAGCACTTTGATGTCAAATTTCAATTCACAACCCGTAAACAATGCGTTAAGATGACGTTAAAGATTGTGTACAACACGATAAAAATCGAGCACATAACGCAAAATTGTCGGATGGAAGATTGTGGAAAACGCCTATATGGTACTCGAAGCACTCGATCGAAATTCGTCGAAAGAGGGGCACTCAAAAATAAAACCGCAGTGATTTCACTGCGGTTTTATTTTTGTCGGTTTTTGTATTCTCCTAAAATGCCCAATGCAATAAAGCACAGACAGGCGAGGATGAGAATGGTTCGGGTGAGGGTATATGCAGTCATGCGGCACCTACACATTTTCTCAGAATTTCATGATGGGCAGGTCTTCGTCGTCAGTGCCCTTTTCGATTTTGATGACCTTGGCATCATAGCCGAAGCGCTCATTGACCTGTACGTGGACGATGTCACCCACTTTTTTGCCCATGAGTGCGCTGCCGATGGGGGATTCCTTGCTGATGAGCCCCTTCAAAGGATTCTGGCGCAGGGTGGTGACGATGCGGAAGATCTCTTCCTCCTGTTCATCGGTGAGGAATACGGTGACGGTGTCAAACAGGCCGACCTCGTCGTCTGCAGAGGTATCTTCAATGACCACCGCGGTTTTAATCATGCGTTCCAGATAGCGGATACGGCTGTCGTTGCGGTTCTTTTCTCTTTTGGCGGCTTTATATTCAAAGTTTTCGGACAGGTCACCGAAGCTGCGTGCGATTTGCACCTCTTCGATGAGCTTGGGGCGCAGCTCCAGACGTCGATGGTCCAGCTCCTGCTGCATCTTTTCAATGTCCACTTTAGTCAGTTCGTCATGCATTGTGCTTGCTCCTTGGGGTGGTAATGTTCAGATTATAACCTGTTTTCGGGTGGCTTTCAAGGCAAACGAAGGGGGCTGCGGTACAGAATTTACAAAGGGTTCATTGAGTTGGCAGGGGAAGTGTAGTATGATTATATTATTAAATGTATAGAGATAGGAGGGGAACGATGAAACCGCAGAATTTGATGGCAATTTTGGACAAGGTCTATGGATATGTGGTGGACGGGATCCCACATGTCAGCCAACCCATTACGGAATATACGGAGAAGTATCTTCGCAAGTCCGACAGTGTGGAACAGGCTGCTATAAAAATGATCAACGCTCAGATTGCCAAAAGCACCGCATCGGGCTTTGTGACAGGTCTCGGTGGTATTTTCACCCTTCCTGTGGCGCTTCCCGCCAATCTGGCGACGGTGCTGTATTTCCAGCTGCGCATGATTGCGGGTGTGGCATATATGGCGGGGTTTGATGTACACAGTCTGCAGGTGCGCTCCTTGACCTATATGTGTCTGGCGGGGCTGACCATGGAGCAGCTTCTGAAAAATACAGGCATCAAAATCGGTACCCGCATTACCAAAACCGTGGCGGCAAAGCTGCCTGCAAAGCTGACCGCCGTCATCAATCAAAAGGTGGGCTACCGCCTGTTTACCAAGTTTGGCAACCGCAGTGCACTGAGTGTGGGGAAGGCAGTACCTCTTCTGGGCGGTCTCATCAGCGGCGGCATTGACCTGGTGGAAACCCAGATGATAGCGGAGCGGGCATTCAACCTGTTTATTGGCGGCGAAGCAGACCATGCAGCGGACTTTGCGGAGTTTGAAGTTCTGGATGAAGACGGAGGGGATGCAGAATGATTAAACGAAAAATCAAGGAAATCCTTGCTCCCTATACAGATACGGCAAATGCGATCCTTAAGGGCGGAGCGGAAAGTGACGGTGTGCTGCATTTGCTGGATGGAAAAATGAAGACCATCAATAAAATGGCAGAGGTCGGCTGGGTACTGCGGGATTTGCCCGATATGATTGGTCTGGTCAAAGACTTTGTCAAGCGGAAGTACACGCAGATTCCCATGGCAAGCATGGTTGCCATGGTGTCGGCGATTCTATATTTTTTAAATGTAACAGACCTCGTTCCCGACTTCACCTTTGCGGTGGGCTTTCTGGATGACGCAGCGGTACTGAGCTTTGCACTGAATATGATTAAGCTGGATTTGGAAGCATACAAAAAATGGAAGGCAGAGCTGCCGGAGGAGACACACAAGGCTAAAGAAGCCGACATTTAAATCAGCAGATGGGTGTGCTGTTGATGCGATAAAAAACACCGTTCTTTCCTCAAAAGAAAGAACGGTGTTTTTTGTACTTTATGAAAAAACATCTGTTTTTTGCAAGGAGTCTGTGATACAATTTCATTAGATATAACTAAAAACAAAGGAGGCAGTAATATGGGCAGACTGGACGGAAAAAACATCATAGTCACAGGCGGCTCCCGCGGCATCGGCTTTGCCACAGCTGTGGACTGTTTAAAAGAAGGGGCAAATGCGGTTGCAATTTTCTCCCACTATGAGCATACCAGAGAAGCGGCACTGGAAAAGCTGAGAGAACAGTTCCCCGGCAGAAATATTGTTGGGTATTCCCCCGCAATTTCCGATGAGGCTGAGGTCGGCGCAGCAATGCAGGACTTCATCGGTCAATTCGGTGGGCATCTGGATGCAGTGTGCCATTTGGTAGGCGTGACCCATGCCAACACTATCCGCAATATTCCCGAAGGCAAATTCAGAGAAGTGGTGGAAACCAATCTCTTTGGCACCTATGCGGTCAACCGTCAGGCTGCACTGATTATGTGCAAGCAGCGCTATGGTTCCATTATCAATACCTCCTCCATAGCTGCCATTTACGGTGCGCCTATGGGCATCGGCTACGGTGCATCCAAGGCAGGTGTACTGGGGCTGACACGTTCTCTGGCTCGCGGTGTGGTACGCTTTAATGTGCGCGTCAACTGCGTATGTCCCGGCGTCACAGCTACGGATATGACCTTGAAGGATATTACTCCCGAAGCACTGGCACAGGTGCAGTCCACCATTGCAATGGGACGATTGGGCCAGCCCGAGGAAATTTCCAAGATGTTTGTATTTCTGGCCTCTGACGAATCCTCTTACTGCACAGGCGGCTTCTATCATGTTGACGGCTGGTCTACAGGCTAATGAAAGGAGAAACAAATGGACGAACTGATGCTGAAAAAACTGCAGAATCTGCTGGATAAGGTAGCGATTGAAGATAAAATCAAGCTTTATGCACAGAATCTGGACACCAAGAACTTTGAAAATATGCGGGCCATCTTCATGCCGGGTGCACATATTGACTACACTGTGGCAGGCGGTGCGTGCTGCTGCTTTGAAGAAATGCTGAGCTATTGGCCCGAAGGGCTGGGCGGATTCCGCAGCCAGCACCTGATGGGCAATGTACAGGTCGTGGTCTCTGATGACCGCAGTACCGCAACCTCTACGCACATTTTGTTTAATCCCATGACCCGCAAGAC
>JAFQPT010000156.1 GCA_017411665.1 Oscillospiraceae bacterium
GGTGTTGTAAGCGGTTACGTAGTCGGACAGGTAGGGGTTAACCTTCAGAGGACCGGAGGTGGGGGATACGCCGTTCATGTACATGTAGCCGCCCATTGCCTGGCCGGATACGTCGTAGGAAGCCTTATCCTTGTAGGGGCCGAACTGGCCGTAGCCGGAAACATGAACGATAGCCAGCTTGGGGTTTACTTCCCAGATAGCTTCGTCGGACAGACCGCGCTTTTCGTAGGAGCCGGGACGACCTGCTTCGATCCAAATGTCTGCCCACTGTGCGCACTTCAGGAAGATGTCCTTGCCGCGCTTGGTAGCGGTGTTCAGAGTGATGGAGAATTCGTTTCTGTGGTTCTGGGACCAGGATGCGGTGCCACGAGTCTGGCAGGGAATGTTGGGAGCTTCAGCCTGCAGAACCTGTGCGCCCATTTCAGCCATCAGAGAGCCTGCGAAGGGGCCAGCGATGTTGGTGCCGGTTACGAAAACCTTAACGCCGGACAGAACGCCGAACTGGGGGTAGTTGGTGAATTCCAGATGCTGAGCAGCTTCAACAAAAGGTACATTTGCCATAGTAAAAACTTCCTTTCAATATTATCCGGGGACTGCCCCCGGTAGTTTACATATTGCACAACTGCACGCCTCCACAACAGCGCACAGTTACTGGAAATATGATACCTTTTTGTAAGACAATTGTCAAGTTTTTGACTTCCAGAAATAGACAGGCAATTTTGTTGCTTTTGCACATTTTGTCGGACAAATCGTTCTTTGTTTTACACAACGTGGGCGAAAAATGCCCCCTTGGATTTGGCTGAAATGTCATATTATTAACAATCTTTCCGGCAAAATTGCGGTGAAAGGTTGAATAATAAGTGGTTTTTGCAGTGTTTCGATTCCTTTTGTGGAATATTTTTGGATGGGCAGTATATGGTGAATTTATTGCGGAAAATCTGATTGTTCGCTTAGAATGTCCGTGCAGGGAGAACAGATGTTGATAAAGATGTTGAAAAGTTGAAAACTTATGTCAACCGATGCAGGAATAATTTTTGATTCCCTGCTTTACAAATGATTTATCGAATGCTACAATAAGGGCAAATTACAGACAGGGGTGCCCCGTGCGGGGCTGAGATCGGCGCAGAGCCGAGTCCCTTATTACCTGATCCGGGTCATGCCGGCGTAGGGAGTCGACCATATTTGTATCGGATTTACAAAGCGGCTGTCCTACAAAGGACAGCTGCTTTTTTAGATTTCACGATCCTTCCCTGTGCAGGGGGAGATGGCTTCGCAGTAAGCGAAGACGGAGGGACATCGCACCGATTAAGCCGGTTGCGACAATTCCCCGGACACGGCAAAGCCGTGACAGCCTACGGCCCTCGTCGCAATCACAGATTGCTCCGCGCTTCGGCTACAAACATGCCGCCGGCATGTTTGCTTAACACGTCGCGCCCTTTACACAAGGGGGCCTATAAGGAGTGTTGATTACATGAAACGAAACAGTCAATATATACTGCCTGCAGTCAGCTTGATTCTGGTGCTGACTATCTGGGAGGCTGCGGTGCGTCTGCTAGATGTGCCGTCTTATGTGCTGCCCGCACCCACTGCCATTGCCTATGCAGTCGTCACAGACCTGCCCAATCTTTGGATGCATTCTGTGGTGACCCTGCAGGAAGCTGTGTGGGGCTTGCTGATTGCGGCGGCTTTCGCTGTGTTTATCGCCATTGCCATGGACTTGAGCAGCGGTATTTATTTCAGTCTGTTTCCCTATCTGGTTGTAACGCAGACGGTGCCTGTTATGGTCCTCGGGCCTTTGTTTACCATGTGGTTCGGTTTTGGTCTGACCCCTAAAGTTCTGATGGTCATTTTCATGTGCTTTTTCCCCATTGTCATCGCCCTCAGTGATGCATTGAAGCAGGTGGATGCCAATCAGATGAATCTGCTGCGCAGCTTTGGGGCAACGAAGCTGCAGCAGTATGTATATGTGAAGCTCCCCGCTGCGGCTACCGCCCTGTTTTCCGGATTGAAGGTCTCCGCGACCTACTGCATGGGCGGTGCCATCGTGGGGGAATGGCTGAGCGCTTCCGCAGGGCTGGGCTATTACATGATTCGTTTGAAGAACGGATTTATGATGGACCGTCTGTTTGCCTGCGTCATTGCGATCATTCTCTGGAGCCTGATTTTGAATCTGGCAGTCAGCTTGATGGAACGAGTACTCTTCCCATATAAAAGAAAACAGAAAGGGGCAAAAAAATGAAAAAATTGATTTCGATGCTGATGGCGTTGGTACTGTGCTTTGGTGTGGCCGCATGTGGCGGAGGGGCTGCAGACTCCGCTGACGGGACTAAGGATATCACTCTGGTACTGGACTATGTGCCCAACACCAATCACACCGGCTTCTATGTGGCACAGGAACTGGGCTATTATGAGGCGCAGGGACTGAATGTCAGCATCATTGAGCCCGGTGACAACGACTCAACGACACTGTGTGCAGTGGGGAAGGCGGAATTTGCGGTGAGCTATCAGGAAAACGTGACCTATGCACGCACAGCCGCAGAGCCTCTGCCGATCCGTGCGATTGCAACCATTATCCAGCACAATACTTCCGGTTTTGTGTTTGCTGCTGATGCGGGCATTGCCTCTCCCAAGGACTTTGAAGGCAAGGTTTATGCAGGCTGGCAGGCACCCAGTGAAGCAGCTGTTTTGGAGGCTGTTATGAAGAAGTATGGAGCTGACTTCAGCAAGCTGACTATGGTGGGCGCTACCGGCAGCGGTCTGGGCAGCATGACAAACGGCATCGACATCCAGTGGGAATTTGAAGGCTGGGCAAACATCAATGACCGTATGCAGGGCTATGATGTGGGTTACCTGCCTGTGAAGGATCTGGACGAACGTCTGGATTACTATACCCCTGTGATCATTACCAATGAAAAAATGATTGCCGATGATCCCGAAACCGTACAGGCATTTATGACTGCCACCAAGCAGGGCTATGAATATGCCATCGCAAATCCCGACGAAGCGGCGGAAATCCTCGGCAGGGTCATCCCCGAAACGGACATCGAATTTATCAAGGAGTCTCAGAAGTTCCTGTCTGCACAGTACAGCCTCGACAGTGACGTTTGGGGCATGATGAAGGACGAAGTGTGGGACAACTACACCGGCTTTATGTATGAGTACGGCCTCATCGACAAAAACATTGCTGCCTCTGAGCAGTACACCAACGAATTTATCAAATAAGGATGCACTATGAAACTGCAAGTCAAAGACGTTTCCGTCACCTTTGAACAAAAGCGCATATTGGAGAATCTGAACCTGTCTGTACAGACCGGGGAGTTTGTGGCGCTCATCGGTCCCTCGGGCTGCGGCAAGAGTACGCTGCTGAACATTCTGGCAGGGGTACTTGCGCCCGAAAGCGGAGAAGTATTCGTGGACGGGGAAAAGGTGGAGGGGGGCTCTTCTCACTTTGCCTATATGCCCCAGAGCGACCTGCTGCTGCCCTGGAAGACCATTCTGGACAATGTGACCTTGTACGGTGCGCTCCACGGAAAAAAGAAAGAGGCGCAGGAACGGGCATTGCGGGAATTTCCTGTGTTTGGCTTGCAGGGCTATGAGAAAGCCTATCCCAATGAGCTGTCGGGGGGGATGCGTCAGAGAGCAGCATTCCTCCGCACCGCCCTGTGCAGCGCGGATATTATGCTGCTGGACGAGCCCTTCGGTGCGCTGGACGTCATTACCCGAAACGATATGCAGGACTGGCTGCTGAATCTGCGCCGTGAGCTGGGACGTACCACGCTGCTGGTGACCCACGATATTGATGAGGCGCTGTATCTGGCAGACCGCATCGTGGTGCTGGGGGGCAAGCCTGCCTGCGTGACCAAGGAAATCGACCTGCGAGGGGTGGAAAAGAGCCGCGACTGGCTGTATGAGCAGTCGGAGCTGCGGAAAGAAATCCACAACATATTAAGACATGATTGACGGGCATGTACACGTGACGGCGGAGCTGCTGCCGTATTTGAAGCAAGTGCGCTGCATTGCCAATGCGGACAGTGCAGCGGAATACACATTTTTGAAAAACAGCGGGTTGCCCCTCATTTCCGCAGGGGTGCATCCGTGGAAAGCGGATGTGACTGCATGGGAGGAACTGGAGCCAGTATTGCGGGAAGTACCTGTCATCGGGGAAATCGGTCTGGACAGCGAGTGGTGCAGTGTGGATTTGGACGTGCAGCGGGCGGTGTTTCATCGTCAGCTGGCACTTGCCATGGAGCTGGGAAAGCCCGTAATTTTGCACACCAAGGGCATGGAGCGGGAGATTTTGGAGACGATTCGGCAATATCCAAACCGCTATCTGGTACACTGGTATGCCTGCGGAGACTACTTGCAGGAGTACATTGACCTCGGCTGCTGGTTTACGGTGGGCCCCGATGTGCTGCAGGATGAAACTGTGGAGCGTTTGGCAGGAACGGTTCCCATAGACAGGCTGCTGATTGAGTCTGATGGCATCGAGGGCATTGCATGGGGACAGAGTCGGGATGTGACGGCTGCGGAGTATCCTATGGCGATGCAGCGGCATCTGGAGACTGTGGCACAGCTGCGGGGCATGGATGCGGAACATTTGTTGGAAAGAATGGAACGGAATCTGAAAGCTTTCTTAAAATTGTGATTGCATTTTATCCTGCTGTGAGATAGAATACCTCTATCACATTGTTCGAAAGTGAGGATAAAGATTATGAAGATCAATATGGTCAATCCCTTTGGTGTGACCAAGGAAGTTAAGCTGGGCTTTAGCTGGACAATGCTGTTTTTCGGTTGTTTTGTTCCTCTGATTCGCGGCGATATCAAGTGGTTCCTGATCACTCTGCTGGTAGCATTCGTTACTGCCGGCATTTCCTGGTTCGTATTCCCCTTCATTTACAACAAGTTCTACATTAAGGACCTGATTGAAAAGGGCTGGATGCCTGCTGACGTATACTCTGCAGATGCACTAAAGTCCA
>JAFQPT010000157.1 GCA_017411665.1 Oscillospiraceae bacterium
CCCCGGAAATCGCGTCGGCGAAGCCGATAGAGCATTTCAGCAGAAATGCTCGCGATTATAAATTCCGATTTCTCGAGCAACATGCTTTCACCAAGGCAGACCGAGCTTTTCCTTCCCTGCTTCAAGCCACGGTGCATCATCGGAACCCTCGGGAGTCGCAAAGTGAGATGTGCCGCCTGCAGCCATATTGTTTTCATCCCAGATGAACTCCGACCACCCGATCGCATCCAAATCACCGCCAATAATGAAGCTGTGGCGCAGACCATCTTCTGCCACAAATTCGTAAATATATGGTTCTGTGTAGGAGCATTCATCGGTGATATCCTTATTTTCTCCATTGATGGTCAGATACAGTCTCCCATCCTCTCGCGTCTCTACAGGCGAAACGAGATTGTCTGTGTCCACACTTCCGGTTGCATAGTAGTTTCCGTCTTTATCCTGTCCAACCTCGAACGTGCCACCGGTCAGCATCTGATAGATTTGCACCCCGCCATAGGCCAGCGCAGATACGCTCAATGCGCAAATCAGCAATGCAGCCACCAGCAAAGTGCCGGTACGGCGCAGAATGGGTCTGGTGTGTTTGGTTTTCTGTTTCATGTTGAGTTCCTCCGTTTCGCTTCGGGAGCTGCGGGAGGCAAGCTCGGCACGCAGTGCCTGCACTGTTTCTTCGGACATCCCGATTTGATCAAAGGTCTGCCGATACAAGTTGTTCATACGCATCCTCCTGTAAACTGCTCCGCAATAGATTTCGTGCCCGATGGAGCCGCATGGAAACTGAAGAGGGCTTGATTTGCAGCATTTCTCCAATCTCAGCCAAAGTGTATCCTTCGTAATAGTGCAGATGCACCACTACCCGATAGTTCGTCGGCAATGCCATAACCGCGTCGAATAACGCTCGCTCTTCCGACATTTGTATGGGAATCATCTCATCCAGCGGCTCGATGTTGCGCCGCCAGAAGGAGCGCAGCAGGTCTTTGCAGGCATTGACCGTTACTGCTGCCAGCCACGGACGTTCTTTCCCCGCGGACGGGAAGGACTTTCCGTCCAGCAGCTTTAAAAATACAATTTGAACAATGTCCTCCGCATCCTGTCGAGAGTGCGTCATAGTCAGCGCCAGTCGGTACACCATATTATGATAGGTGTCAAACAGTTGCAGGACTTCCTCCTGTGTCATTCGGGCACCTCCTTTCGTTTCTTACTCGAGGCCTCATTAATAAGACGATTGAAACGCAAAAATCAGCACGTATAAAAGAAAAAATCCCGATGAAAATCTTCATCGGGATTTTGAGTAATGATTTTTACTTGCCGCCCTTGAGCGCCTTCATGCGCAAGCTGTGATCCAGAATGCGCTTTCTCAGACGCAGGTTCTTGGGAGTAACTTCCAGCAGCTCATCGTCTGCCAGAAATTCCAGACACTGTTCCAAGCTCATGACCTTGGGAGTCACCAGACGCAGTGCATCGTCACTGCCGGAGGCACGCATGTTGGTCAGCTGCTTGCGCTTGCAGACGTTGACGGACATGTCTTCTGCCTTGGGGTTCTGCCCGACGATCATGCCTGCGTAAACAGGGATGCCTGGGCCAACGAACAGTACACCGCGTTCCTGTGCGTTGAACAGACCGTAGGTAACGGTTTCACCGGTTTCGAAAGCAACCAGAGAACCGGTGCTGCGGCGGGCAATTTCACCCTTGAAGGGTTCGTACTTTTCATATACGCTTGCCAGAATGCCTTCCCCCTTGGTAGCGGTCAGGAATTCGTTGCGGTAGCCGAACAGACCGCGGGAGGGCACCAGGAAGGTTGCCTTGGTGCGGTTGCCCACAGGCAGCATTTCCAAAAATTCACCCTTGCGGCGGCCCAGTGCTTCGATGACGGAGCCAACGTTTTCAGAAGGTACGTCAACGACCACGCGTTCCACAGGCTCGCACTTCACGCCGTCAATTTCCGCAAACAGAACACGGGGAGGAGAAACCTGGAACTCATAGCCTTCACGGCGCATGGTTTCAATCAGAATGGACATGTGCATTTCACCGCGGCCTGCGACGATGAAGCTGTCCATTGCGTCGGGGTCATCGGTGACGCGCAGTGCCACGTCCTTCAGGGTTTCGCGGTACAGACGGTCGCGCAGCTGGCGGGAGGTGACGAACTTGCCTTCTCTGCCCGCAAAGGGAGAGTCGTTGATGGAGAAGGTCATTTCCATGGTAGGTGCGGAAATCTGTACGAATTCGATGGGTTCCACAGCGCCCATTGCGCAGATGGTGTCTCCGATGGAAATATCACCCAGACCGCTCATAGCAACGATGTTGCCCGCAGAAGCCTCGGTTACGGGTACACGTGCCAGACCTTCGTATTCATACATAGAAACAGCCTTTGCCTTGCGGGATACAGATGCATCGTGGTAGTTGCATACCATAATTTCCTGATTCTGCTTAATGGTACCGCGTTCGATGCGGCCGATTGCGATGCGGCCTACAAATTCATTGTAGTCCACGGAGGATACCAGCATCTGGAAGGGTGCTGCGGTATCGGTTTCGGGTGCGGGAATGTAGTCCAAAATGGTATCGAACAAAGGCTGCAGGTCGGTGCCGATGGTGTCGGGAGAGTAGGATGCAGTGC
>JAFQPT010000158.1 GCA_017411665.1 Oscillospiraceae bacterium
GCATCCTCGGTCACGCGGTCGGCGTCGGTCTTGTCAAAAGCGGGGATATCACCTGTGAAGCACTCACCCAAATCGTGGATCAGACACATTTTGATGACCTTGTTCATGTCTGCCTCGGGGAATTTATCTGCAATGAGGTAAGCCATAAGGGTGATGCGCCAGCTGTGCTCCGCAACGGATTCATGTCTGCCCAAAGGGGAGTAGCAGTGTCTGGTGGTATCCTTCAGTCGTCCCGCAACCTGCAGGATGTCCAGTAATGTGCGAGGGTTCATGTTTGCTCCTTTGCTTCGATGGTGTAATGGATTTTTTCTCCTGCTGCATTGTAGCCGTAAATGACGGTGTTGCCGTCGGCACGGATGAGCCCGTCCACCACGGTAAACTGCTGCAGGGGAATCAGACGGGTGTCGGAGATATCCAGACCGTTGCCCCAGAGGATATTGGAGTGACCGATATTCACACGGTCGTTGCGATACCAGCCGTTTTCAAAGCGCTGCTGTGCATTCATGCCGAAGTAGCGCAGCCCTGTACCGCCTGCCTGGGTTTCCATGGTGGGGTCGGCGTAGTAATATCTGCCGTCCAGCTCCAGCAATGTCCAGTCGTGCTTGGTTCCGCTGTCGCTGGTACCGCCTGCGGAAATGGCGCGGATGCCAACCTGTGTGCACAGATATGCATAGCCTGCGGCAAACCCTTCGCTGCGGCCGCAGTATTCCGTCAGTGCACGGTATGCAGACAGGTCGGTGTTCTGCATAAAGGAGACTGCGTCGGTGATGGCATCGTAGTCATACATGATTTGGTATGTATAGGCGCGATACAGTGCGATTGCGGCGGTAACGTGGTCATCGTCCTGCTTGACGGACTGTTCAATCAAGGAAGTCAGTGCGCGGTCGAATTCATTGAGGATGGTGATGCGCTCGGCGTCGCTGACCTTATATACGATTTGGCCCACGCCATCAGAGTAGAAGATGTTTGCCACCAGTGCGCTGTAAGGGGGGAAAATCTCGTTGCCGTACTGGGTCAGACGCAGGATGTTGTTTTCATCGGAGCAATAGAAGTAGTCTTCTCCCTGCAAAATAGCGCCTACCATGGCGTTAAAGTCCAGCGGGAAGCGGTGGTCATACAGTGCGGAAATGAAGCCGCTGAGGGCATAGGGATTCCAGCTGAAGTCCAGCGCCTGCACGGTGGGAGGGATTTCTCCCTGCTCCAGCAGAAACAGGGAGGACACCAGAGTGCGTCCGTTGTCTTCGTAAACAGAGGCCAGCAGCGTGTCTGCGTCTGCGGTGCGCAGCAGCAGAACGTCCTGTCCGTTGTCGTTGGGGTAGCGTCTGCCGTCGGTGATTTCGCCGATGGTGTAGCCTGCCTCCGTCAGCTGCTCGGGCTGTGCGATGCTCTGCATCAATTCTTCTGCGGTGGTGCCGTAGACCTTGGATTTTCCGTAGCTGCGGAATTCCTCCAGATTTTCCATCTTGTCCTGCAGCTCCAGCTTTTCACCGATGCGCCAGCTGCGGGAATAGATTTCCTCCGATGTCAAATCGGTGCCGTTGTCGTACAGCAGAGTCTGCTGGATATAGTCGCCTGCTTCCAGCTTCGGACCGTCGTCGGGATAGGGATTGGAGCAACCGGTCAGCAGAATGCAAATTGCAGCCAGAAAGGCCGCAAACAAATGTTTTTTCATGAATGATTCCTCCGAAGAGTCTGTACTATGTGCTATTATAAAACGGAAATCACGCAGAACACAAGAGCATTCTGCGTGATAATGTTTATCAGGCTATGATTATACGATGATTTTTACCGCATTTCTGATGTTGCGGAACTCGATTTCGGTATGTTCGCCGCCGCTTTCACCGTCGCGAGTCCATGCCACGGGCTTATTAAAGGTGAACTTTGCGTAGCTGGTGGGTACGATTTTGAAGAAAGGCCCTGTGTAGTCCTGATTGATCAAATCCTTCAGCAGCTGACGCATTTCGGTGATGTTACGGGGCAGACGCACCAAAGTCAGCTCAAACAGACCGTCATTCAGACGAATCTTGTTGGGGTCGAGGTGAATCAGACCTGCAACGGAGGTGGAGTTCACCAGACCGCCCAGAATGAAATCGTCTTCCACCGTGCCGCCGTCATATTCCACCTTTGCGTGGACGTTTGCGATTCTGGGCAGACGCATCATGCCTTCCAGCACGTAAGCGAAGTGTCCCAGAGCCTGCTTTTCCTGCTGAGGGGTGGCGTAGCTGACGTCGGTGAATGCACCGAAGGCTGCCACATAGGTGAAGTTGCCGTCGTTGCCGAATGTGCCGAGGTCAAAGTTCATGGGATTGCCGTTGACGATGCGTTCCGCAGCAGCGGGAATGTTGCTCTTGGGCAGCTTCAGCGTGGTGGCAACGTCATTCGCGGTGCCCAGAGGGAAGTAGCCGATGTAGGGCTGTCGCTCCAGATTTACGATGCCTTCCATCACTTCGCTGAGGGTGCCGTCGCCGCCGATGCAGGCGACTACGTCGAACTGCTCGCCCAGTTCATGGGCCAGCTTTGCGGCATGACCGGTGGCTTCGGTGAAGCGTACGGTGGTTTCATAGCCGCCGGATGCCAGAATGGAAAGGGCTTCTCCCAGACCTTCCTTGTACATGCTTTTGCCGGCCATGGGGTTTATGATCAAAAGTAATTTTTTCATGGGGAATCTCCTAAGAATCATTGCGCAAAATACAATACTTGCAATTCATAACAGATATGGGTATAATATAACATCTAAGTATAAAATTCAAGGCGGATTAACGCCGTCTTAACATAGAAGGAAGGTTTTTACAGATGAAACGCCAGAAAATCGCAGGCATTTATGCCGACAGCGCAGCTTTTGACGGAAGAGATATTACCGTAATGGGCTGGGCAAGAAATATTCGTGACATGAAGAACTTCGGTTTTGTAGAGCTGAATGACGGCAGCTGCCACAAGACTCTGCAGATCGTGTTTGAACGTGAAACTCTGGCCAATTACGACGAAATTGCAAAGCAGAACGTCGGTGCAGCTCTGATTGTGGAAGGCACTCTGGTTTGCACTCCCAACGCAAAGCAGCCCTTCGAGCTGAAGGCAAAGAATATTACCGTGGAAGGCAAGTCCTCTCCCGATTACCCCCTGCAGCCCAAGCGCCACAGCGTGGAATTCCTGCGTACCATTCAGCATCTGCGTCCCAGAACCAACCTGTTCTCCGCAGTGTTCCGTGTACGCTCCGTTGCTGCTCAGGCTGTTCATGAATTCTTCCAGCAGCGTGGTTTTGTGTATGTAAATACTCCCATTATTACCGGCTCCGACTGTGAAGGTGCGGGTGAAATGTTCCAGGTTACCACACTGGATCTGAACAATCTGCCTCTGAAGGAAGACGGTACCGTTGACTTCTCTCAGGACTTCTTCGGCAAGGCTGCAAATCTGACTGTTTCCGGTCAGTTGAATGCGGAAAACTTTGCAATGGCATTCGGTGATATTTACACCTTTGGTCCCACTTTCCGTGCAGAAAACTCCAACACCCAGCGTCACGCTGCGGAATTCTGGATGATCGAGCCCGAAATGGCATTTGCCGATCTGGACGACGATCTGGAATGCATGGAAGCAATGGTCAAGTATATCATCAATGCCGTTCTGGAACGCTGCCCTCAGGAAATGGAATTCTGCAACAAGTTTGTGGATAAGGGCCTGCTGGAACGTCTGCAGAACGTGGTTTCCAACGACTTTGGCCGCGTGACCTACACCGAAGCTGTGGAACTGCTGCTCAATAGCAAGCAGAAGTTCGACTTCCCCGTCAAGTGGGGCATCGACCTGCAGAGCGAACACGAACGTTATCTGACCGAACAGGTCTTCAAGAAGCCCCTGTTTGTTACGGACTACCCCAAGGAAATCAAGGCATTCTACATGCGCCTCAATGACGACGGCAAGACCGTTGCAGCAGCGGACTGTCTGGTTCCCGGTGTCGGCGAACTGATTGGCGGCAGCCAGCGTGAAGAACGTCTGGACGTACTGCTGGCCCGTATGGAAGAGCTGGGTCTGAATCCCGATGACTACTGGTGGTATCTGGATCTGCGCCGCTACGGCTCCTGCCGTCACGCAGGCTTTGGTCTGGGCTTTGAACGCATGGTCATGTATCTGACCGGTGTTTCCAACATCCGTGACGTGGAAGCGCATCCCCGTACCGTCGGCAACGCTGAATTCTAATCGTATCGCAACAAACAGCCCGATGCAACGCATCGGGCTTTTTTAATTCGTACGAAAAAATCCTTTGTCGATATATAGCGGCACGGTAACGTTATTGCGATGGGAAACAAAAGATTCTCTCGGATACAACAGCCCGATAAATCGGAAGTTGGAATAGCCCTCTCCCACGGGAGAGGGTGCCCCGAAGGGGCGGGTGTGGGGCAAAATAACAGAAATCCCCCACATCCGCCCTCGCAAGCTCGGGCACCTTCAGCACAAGGCATAAGTTCCACCAACCAAATCAAAGATTTGGGGTGTCACTTATCCCCAGGGAGAAGGCTTTGGTGCATCGCTCGCGATTATAAATTCCAATTTATAAGGCTCATTCTCCGCCGATATATTCCTCTTCCGCCAGATACTGCGCAGCATAGAGCTTCACGGAAGCGCCTGTAATATCGTTTTCCTCCAATAGTCGCAACGCGTCTGTGATGGCGTTGAACAGCATATAATACATTTTTTCATAGTTTGGCATAAGTATCACTTCTTAGGATAAGGAAGATCGGGGAACAGAGGGGCTTCCTCGTCTGCGATTTCCCCATAAATACGCAGTTCTTCACATTGGTTCTTTGTTTCTTCCAGCAGAAGAATCGCTCGCTCACAAGCGGCGGCCAGCATAAGATACATTTTTTTGTAATCCGGTTCATAACGGTTTGTATAATCGGGATGGGACATAATTACCTCCAGAATGTAAATTCTATCATCAATATAGCCCGAATATGGGCGATTGTCAATTTGAGGGTATGAATTTACGATGGCAGTATATTAGGAGGTGAGTGTCCGCATGATTGTATATGATAAGCTATGGCTTACAATGAAAGAGAAGGGAGTTTCTCAATATAAGCTGATGAAAGAGTATCATATTAGTAGCGGACAGCTTGACCGATTGAGGAAAAACGGAAATGTAAATACTTATACGCTGAACCAATTATGTGAAATTTTGGATTGTAAATTGGAAGATATTGCAGAATATATTCCCGAACAAAATAAAGAATAACCGACACAACGTTCTTTGTGTCGGTTATTCTTTTTAGGACAATATGACCACCTTAAAAAGGAAAATATAAGTCGGATAGCAGAACAGGCCCCCTTGCCTAAAGGGGGCTGGCACGGCGCAGCCGTGACTGGGGGATACAAACAATCAGAATAGTGTGATATCCCTCCGGTTTCGCTACGCTCAACCACCTCCCTTTAGGCAAGGGAGGCGCTTCATAATGTGAAAAGCACCGTTCATTCATTGAACGGTGCTTTTTATCATACCATAGCGGGGTCTTTCTCATCTTCTGCCTTTGCAGCAGCTCTGCTGCCAGATTGGCTCTTGCGTTGGACAGCATCAGCTTCAGACGGTTTTCCTGATTGACCTTGGAGGAGCTTGCGTCATAGTCGATGGCGACAATGTTGACGTCGGGATTGCGCTCCTTGATGGGCTTCATCATGCCCTTGCCAACGATATGGTTGGGCAGACAGCCGAAAGGCTGTGTGCAGACGATGTTCTTACAGCCGGATTCAATCAGCTCAATCATTTCCCCTGTCAGCAGCCAGCCTTCGCCCATCTTTGCCCCCAGACCCAGATAGCCTTCTGCCAGAGACAGGGTGTGTTCAAAGGGAGTGGGCGCTTCAAAGCGTCCGTCGGCCTTGAGGAGATCGATGATATCCTGCTTTTTGCCGTTGAGGTATTTGAAAATTGTCTTGCCGGCAACCGACTTCCAGTAGCCTCTGCCGTAGAGCTTATAGTCCAGAATGAAATCATAAATGCAGTACAGGCAGA
>JAFQPT010000159.1 GCA_017411665.1 Oscillospiraceae bacterium
ATCCATCAGTACGGTGCAAAGCTGGCCCTTCAGCTTTCTCCCGGTTACGGCCGCGTAAACGTCGGCACCCCCGAAACCACCGACCATGTGTCTGCAAGCGAAGTACCCACTTTCTGGCATCCCAACCACAACTGCCGCAGTCTGACTGTGGAAGAAATCCACGATTTGGTCCGTCTGGCAGGGGTCGCTGCAAAGATGGCAAAGGATGCAGGGGTTGACATTCTGGAAGTGCACGCATACGGCGGCTACATGCTCGACCAGTTCATCTCCAAGATTTGGAACAAGCGTGAAGACGAATATGGCGGCAGTCTGGAAAACCGTCTGCGCTTCATCAAGGAATTCTACGAATCCATTCGCGCAGCAGTGGGCCCCGATTACCCCATCTCCGTAAAGTTCACCCCGCAGCACTCCTTCCACGGCGGCAGAACGCTGGACGACGAAGGTGTGGAAATTGTCAAGATTCTGGACAGCTGGGGCTTCTGCTTCATCCATCTGGACCACGGCTGCTATGAGGTCTGGAACAAGGCCATCCCCTCCGCATATGACGAACCCGGCAGCCAGCTGTTCATCGCAGAGCGTATGCGCAAGGAAGGCATCACCACTCCCTTCCTGGTACAGGGCAAGCTGAATTACGCTCCTCTGGCAGAAGAAGTGGTGGAAAGCGGCACCGCAGACATCATCGCCCACGGTCACCAGTCTCTGGCTGACCCCTACTGGCCCACCAAAGTGCAGGAAGGCCGCTATGAAGACGTTCTCTACTGCACTGCATGCAACGAATGCCTCAACAGCTCTACCCGTATTCCCGGTTCCTGCGCCATCAATCCCCGCACCTGCAAGGAACTGGTTTATAATCTGACTCCTCCAAAAACAAAGCTGAAGATTCTGGTCTGCGGCGGCGGCCCCGGCGGCATGCACGCAGCGGCTCTGGCTGCAAAGCAGGGTCACGATGTTACCCTGTGGGAAAAGAGCGGTAAGCTGGGCGGTCTGATCAATGCTGCAGGCGCTCCCGACTTCAAGGTGGATATGCGCCGTTATAAGGAACATCTGATTGCACAGCTGTACAAGAGCGGCGTGAAGGTTGTCTTCGGCAAGACCGCAACGGAAGAGGCAATCGACGCATTCGCACCCGATGCCGTCATTCTGGCAATCGGTGCGGAAACCGTACGTCCTCCCATCCACGGCATCGGCAACGCAAATGTTGTTACCGCATATGACCTGCTGGCTAACAATGCTAAGGTTGGCAATCGTATCGTAGTACTTGGCGGCGGTCACGTAGGTTGCGAAGCTGCCATTGATCTGGAAGAAAAGGGCAGACGCGTCACCATCGTGGAGCTGGGCGGTCCTCTGGTTGAAAAGGCCGATATGTCCGCAAATATGAAGCTGGGTCTGAAGGAACGTCTGAACAAGGCACACATCCAGATCCACACCAACGCAAAGATGATCGATATCCTTTCCCGTGAAGTTGTCATCGAAACCGCAACCAGCATTTTCTCCATTGACTGTGACAACGTCATTCTGGCAAGCGGATTCAAGGCAACCCATAAGCTGGAGGAAGCACTGCAAAACAAGCCCTATCAGGTATTCCCCATCGGCGATGCCGTTAAGCCCGGCAAGGTATTTGAAGCCGTTCACGGCGGCTTCCATGCCATCCGCAAGCTGAACAAATATGCAGACAGTCTGTAAACATCACGATTTTTCCAAAGCATTTCATCCATAGGTTTCCATCTGTAATTTACGTTTGATCTCATAAAGGAGTGTCGACATGAAGAAAAAAGTGTTTATGACCGGTGCTACCGGTGTCATGGGCATGGAAGCAGTCAAGCGATTCGCAGAACATCCCGATGAAGTTGAACTGTATGCACTGGCACGACCCGGACAGAAAAATGAAAACAAACTGGCACCTTATGCTGACAAAATCCACATCGTATGGGGCGACCTGACCGATTTTGATTTGCTGACAGAATCCGTAAAGGATATGGATTATGTCATCCATATCGGCGCAATTCTGCCCCCTATGGCCAGCTTTGAGAAGCCCGAATATGTCATGCGCACCAATTACGGCTCCACTCTCGCTCTGCTGCGAGGAATTAAGAACTACGCACAGGAAGAACAGACCCACTTCGTTTATATCGGTACCATTGAAGAAGTCGGCCATCGCTCACCTCCCATGCACTGGGGCCGAATCGGCGACCCCATGCAGCCTCCCATGAACTGCTACTATGCAGTCAGCAAGGTAGCCTCCGAACGTGCAGTGGCAGAATCCAACCTGAAGTACTGGGCAATTACCCGTCAGAGCTTCCAGCACCCCAACAATCCCGCTGCAGCAGACTACCCCATCATTGCAATGCAGCCGGAAGAAAACTGCTCCGAACATATTGACTGCGAGTCCTCCGGCAATCTGATGGTCCAAATCGTTCTGAACGCTCCCGACAAGTTTTGGGGCAGTGCATATAACATGGGCGGCGGTGAAGGATTCCGCCAAAATCACTATGACTACATGAAGAAAATGCACGGCAGCTCCCGCAACGGTTTTGAACCCAAGTGGATTGCCAAAATGAACTACCACGGTCACTTTTTTCTGGACTCCGACAAGCTGCAGGAACTGGTGCCCTATCGTCTGAAAACACCCGAACAGTTCTTCGGCGATGAACTGCGCTACCAGATCAAGCTGGTGAAAAGCAAGCCTCGCCTAACTCCCGAACAGAACAAGGAGCGTACCAGAGAAATCTGCCGCATGCAGGGCGGCACCCTCGATGTTGTGGAACGCAACGATGAAGAAGGTATCAAGATTTTCTGGGGTTCCCGCGAAGCCTATGACGCGATCCCCGATTCCTGGGACGATGTACCGCCTCCCGCAACTCCCGGCGAACCCGTTTGGATGGACCACGGTTACGATGAAACCAAGCCCCTTTCCGAGCTGGCACTGGAAGACATGCAGCAGGCAGCTGCATTCCGCGGCGGCAAATGCTTGTCTGAATCCATGGAAAAGGGCGCAATGTATCTGCCTCTGCGTTGGCAGTGTGCACTGGGCCACGAATTTTCCGCAAAACCCAACACCGTTTTAAAGCTGGGTCACTGGTGCCCCGAATGTATGAACGGCCAGTGGGACTATTTCACGCAAGCAAAGGTCAATCCCTTCTTTGCACAGTCCTGGGATTACCTGCATACAGAAGAACCCTTTACCGTCAAGATGGAAAGCGACGCAAAGGCAATTGAAGATTTGTTCAAATGATTTCGTAACACCTAATAAGAAACCCCACAGAGTTCCAAAGGGAACCCTGTGGGGTTTCTTAATTTTATCTCATAAAATCTTTCATGCGGCCCAAATCACACATTTCCATGAAATAGTGGTAGTAGGGCATCAAGAAGTCATAGCCGTTCAGCATATCTTCCACGATCTGCCTGCTTTCCAGTGTGCTGTCCCAGTCCCGCTCACAGCTGATGGAAAAGCCTTTGCGGTTATACCACTTGGCAAGAATGCCGTCGGGTGTGCCTTCCTTGGGACGCTTATACTCAGGAGAATCCAGTACAAACACATCCTGCGCTTCCAAAGCTTCCGCCAAGGGCAGCAGACGTTCGGGACGGGCCAGAATTTCCTTGCGGTAGCACTCCATGGTAAAAGGCTTTGCCATCCACATACCCATCCCGTAGCCATAACCCTCGGGGCGAATTTCAAACCAGAACACGGGACGTTCTGTCCAGTGGGTCGTGGTGGGCTTGCGAATGGAGAACCACAAATGATCCTTGTAAGGCCCTCTGCCGTGAAGTCGGCGGGCATCCCGATAAATGCGGGACACATGCAGCTCAACCTCCAGCTCGGGGTATTTTTTCGTAAAAGCTTCAAATACTTCCTGTGCAAGCTCCTTCAAGGGCTGCTGCACCAGAGTCAGATATTCCTGCTTATGCTCCATAAACCAGGAACGGTAGTTATTGAACCGCACGCCCCAGAGGAAGTCTGAAGCAGCGGTAGAAAAACCATTAAACAACTTTCTATGTCTCCTGTTCTAAAATTTAAGACTGCTTGTGTACGTGGTTGCCGATGTGGTCAATGCAGTAGCAGTGATACCCCTCGCATCTGGAGCAGTAACGGAATTCCAAATCGGGGTAATCCGTGTCGGTACGTCCGCAAACCTCACACTTGCGGTTATAGGGTCTGGTTTTCATTTCATGATGAATCCGGCGCTGTTCGTTTTTAAAGTTTGCGGTATTCTTTCTCTGCTGTCTCTTTTCCTTGCCGAAATAGGCAAACAGCCAGTCACCGAAGAACAGCACATAGTTCAGCAGTGCCACAACCGGCAGCAGATTCATGGGGAAGCTGCCCATGAGAATTCCCGCAGCAAACAGCACAGCATCCACGATTGCCAGCCACTTGATTTTAATGGGAATGATGAACATGAACAGAACCTGCATATCGGGGTACATGGTTGCAAACGCAAAAAACATGGACAGGTTCAGATAATGTACCGTCACACCGAAGCTGTAGCCTGTGATGAGCCACGCCAGAGTGCCGTAGACAACCGTCAGCACCACGCCGCTGAGATAAAACACGGTAAACTTCGCAGTGCCCCACTGGTCTTCCAGTGCATTGCCGATGAAATAGTAGAAGTACAGCCACAGCACCAGCGCCAGTCCCGTGCTCTCGGGAATGAACACAAAGGTGATCAAACGCCAGATTTGTCCGTGTCTGAAAATCATTTCCGGTGAAAATGCCAGCATGCCGCGGAGCATTCCGGTGGTATCCATGCCGGACAGCAGAAAGACCGCAATGTTGCCGATGACAATGTACATCATCAGACGAGGGATGCCGAAATTGGGGTGCGTATAGCAGAAACGGTCAATTTTTTCCATGAGTTTCTTCATTGTACGTTTCCTCCATAGGGGTTCAAAATTTTCGCTGAGCACATTGTACCATATTTTGTTTTCAAATACACCATTTTTATACTTTTGTTTTTTCGACAGGTATGGTATA
>JAFQPT010000160.1 GCA_017411665.1 Oscillospiraceae bacterium
GCGCACGGGTGAAGTCAGGGATGGAAAACGCCAAGGCCAAGGGCAAGAAAATCGGGAGGCGCCCAACTACCAAGGAGGATATCCCCTCAAACTTCCTGAAGCACTACGCTATCTTTATGGAGGGCAAGATGAATGTGTCGGAACTGGCGCGGGTGTGCGGGCTGAGCAGGCCGACTGTGTACAAGTATATGAAGATGATGGGATGAAAAGGGCCCTCTCGCGGTGCGAGAGGGCTAAACTCATAGAATATCTCCAATGGTGATGATGATATTCTTGTTGTGAATCATTAGTTTGTCATCGATGAAATCAATCTGACAAAAATCAATGGAGTATGCACCATGAAGACCAAGCATGCGATATGCATCAGGGGTAAGAGGCCAAACAATATCGACCTCTTCATCGCCATGTTTATTTGTGGAAAAGAGAAACTCTATCTCTTCGGAAAATAGAGTTCTTCCTGTGGAGTCTTCTGCATGAATGAATGCATTGTAAATGATGCCATTTCTATTTTCCACGATGTGATTGCGATGTTTGTATGCACGAATTGCTGCCATTGACTCATGCTTTCCCATGTGAATACCCCTCAGTTCGGATTTTTCTTTGCATCGTCAGAAAAAAGCAGTTGCAAGGTGGCTTCATCAGCAACGCCGGTTTGTTTTAACCCATTGACTTTCTGAAAGAGTTTAACCCGTTCGGTGGTTGTGCCATTATACTGGTTGCTAAGGGAAGCACCCGCCGTAAAGTACCCCAATTCCTGCAAACGCTTTTTCATAGTAATAACATCATCGCCCTTGCTGCCTTGCTTAAGGGACTTGTATGTCACTGTAGGGGCAGGTGTAGCAGTGGGGAATGCTGTAGCTGTGGAAGTCGGTATTGGCGTAGATTCTGGAGTAGGTGAGGACGGCATAGCCGCTTCATCCATAGGGCCATATTGAATCCACAATGCAGGACGAACATTATCTCCTAAGTAATTAACAGTTCGGCCTCTAATGCAGATACCGCCGTTATAGTCGATTGATGTAGCAGTATCTTGATTTTCGCCGGGAGAACGCAACCACCAACGGCAAAAACCAGAAGAAGTATAGAGCCCTAAGTTCGATGCTACAGCTGCACTGGGCTTGCACTGTCTGCTTTTCTCAGAAGGAAGGTATTTTTTCACTTCATTGGGACTCAAAATAAAAATCTTATCTTCAGTGGGTCTGCCAGGGTTAGTATTATACTCGGAGTTCTTCTCAGCAGAAACCATTACAGTAGGAATTAGGCCTTGTTCTGCCTCGTTGAAAGCTACGTCAAAAAAACTATTGTTAAGAGTCTGCCGCAAAGTAGAAACTTCCCAGGTGACATCGGATTTAGAACTGTGATATTTTTCTCTAAAAAGAGCATAGCGACTAATAACCAGTATGCGGTTGTTTTCCTTGGCTAGTACTATCCATTCGATGGGGTCTTTGCCGTTTTTGTCATTGTTATCTTGATTGTATGCACCGAAAACAATATAATCACCGACATCTGCTTGGGCGTAAGTCTCTGCTAAAGTTTTGACGTAGATGGAATCTGCAATAGAAACGCTATCCTTGTATCCATTCAACGAGATAAAGGCATTATAGGCTTCTCTATACTTCTCTTCAGCTATCAAAGCTAGCGCAGCATTGTATTTTTCATCAAGCATAGCAGTCTCACAGGCTTGAATTTTTCCTGCACTGTCTCTGTGCGTTTTGATTTCTGAAAAAACAGCTATTGCTTCGCTATACTTCCCAGCATTCATTAAGGATACTGCTGAATTATACTTCGTGTCGAGAATTTGCGTCGTGAGGGCGACATTACATGCGTTGATTTGCGCCACACTATCCTTATAGCCACGAAGCTCCCTAAATGCTTCAATAGCTTCTTCGTATCTTCCAGCCTGCATTAAGGCCAATGCCGCATTGTAATCCGTAGTTTTGGCTGTCTCAATACGGGTATTTAGTGCCATGATTCGCTCAAAACTATCCAGAAATACAGGAATGGTTGAATAAGCCGCTAATGCTGCTTCCATAGCAATCCAATCACTTTCCCCGGCAACATATTCTGTGGCCCGCGCCTGGTAATAGGTAATGCGCATAGGACAGTCTTTAAATTCTCCCAATGCTTCAAAGGCGGTAATGCCCATATCGAAATAGCCTGACTCGCACAGAGCACAAGCCTTACAATACATTGCCAGTTTGGAAGCATCCTCGTAGGTGCTGATGCTCTCAAACAATTTTGCCGCTTCGGAATACTTGCTTTGCGCCAGCAATTCCTGGGCCTGATTATAGGTATCCTTTGCGTCGGCAAAAGCAACCAATGGGAAAAGAAGTAATGTAGCGATTAGTAGTGCAAGCATTTTTTTCATCTGCGTCATATTCCTTTCTCATCTATTGATAACCGATATTGGTTAATAGTATTGTACACCGATTTCGGTTATTGTGTCAATGGACACATTCAGAGATGGTGAGGGGTATGGATGATTTCTTATGAACGGCTATGGGAAACCATGCGCAAAAAGGGAGTATCCCAATATGCGCTGATTCATTCCTATGGCATCAGTCCTGCACAAATCACTCGTCTGAAGAGGAACGAAAGTGTCAGTACACATACCATTGCAATGTTCTGCGAAATACTTTCCTGCCGGGTTGAGGACATCATGGAGTATGTTCCTGATAATGGAGAGTCATGAAAGCACCGCTGTCAAGTTTTGATAGCGTTTTTTTGATGGAGTAAAATTTGTAATACCACAAATTTTATCGTATAATATAAGTAACAAAGGACGGAACTGCCAAGTTCATGGATGAAATCAAATGGGAAGTCATGAATGCGGCGGCGAAGACTTTGATTATGAGTTAAAGGAGATTTTCAATTATGACAACTATTCTACCCGGTCAAAAGTCTTATCCTAACCAAAGCATTGTAACAATTCACAAACCCCAGTACAAGGAGAACTTCCTGTAGGTCGCTATTGATGAATGGCAGGAAGCCTTCATCAAACTACCCCGCATATCCTTCAGTCTATATCTCTATCTATGCGGCAATAAGGATACATATGAACTGGCGCTCAGCTCCGCTGATTTTCAGAAGAGACTGAACGTATCTGACAGCAGCTATCGCCGTGCGGTAGAAGACCTCCTTGCGGCAGGCTATTTGATGATGCGTAACGACAAAAAGAACACCATGGATTTTTACACCTCGCCCCAGCCCACCACCTATGTGAAGAAAGAATACAAGAAGAAGCCCGTCACCGACGGCGGGGCCGCAAGCGCGGCGTCTGTATCTATTGAGGAGGCCCCTTACGAACCGTCAGCCGAAGAGGACGAAGAGTATCGTGAATATCTTGCTTCCTATTCTTCCTCTCCCTATAGGTGGGAGCCCTAACCTTCTATTCCTTTTTCACGCGCGACGCGCGTAAAATATTTATTACTTATCTATTATTATCTATTTATCTATTTCTCTAACCACGCATGAAGAAAATTGCGTCATTTATGGTCAGCACAATTTCGCTGATGACAGATGATTATGCACAGGTGATGATTGTTCACACGCGATGTCGCCGGTGAACAAACTATCGTGCCCGGTGTCACCCGTGCCAGAGCATCTTTCCTGGCATCATCCATGACGGAGACAGATGAATAGGCTACCTCACCCCTCTGCGTTTTCCAGCGCATGAGGGGCTTTTACTTTGTCACAATGTTTACTGTTGCTTTCGATCTGAACCATCGGCGGGCCGCTATTACATAAATAACTATTTTTCCTTCTTCAAACTCTCTTTCAACAGATGTGACGGGGCCGCATTTCTTCGCGCAACTTTTCTCCAGGCAACAAAAAAGACGCAGCCCTATCTGCGTCAACTTTTGATACCACTGTCAGGCGGCAATCAATCTCTCTGCCAGCTTACTGTAGTCATCCATGACATGAAGGATGACTGTAGCCGCAGTAGTAATATACTCTTCAGGCATATCATGGAAATCTGCTATTCTTTCCTGGCTATCCAGAGCCAAGGCAATTCTCTGGCCCGCGACGTCCAGGCCTTCCCAATACAGGGAAAACAGATTCTCCAAATCAACATCGTCTCCGGTGTACTCAGCACATAAAGACTTGTCATCCAGGTAGTAGCTCACAGTGTACTCCAGTTCCCGGTTATAGAAGCTAATAAACGGGCTTTCAATCTCCAAACTGTTTAGAACACAGTCGGATAGGTCAAGGGTATTTCCATATTCAGTAGACAAGCAAAACATAGTGAAAAATCACTCCTTACATTATTTTGTTTCAGGTGGGTTCACCCCCCAACCTTGTAATACAATTATAACCTTTATTTTTGAAGAAGACAAATTTTAACTGCGCCAAATTTTCCTGAATTGGTGATAGGTGACGCCGCCTTTACGCAATAAAAAAGGCGAAAGACGGCTTGCGTCTTCGCCTATGTGGTGTTAATCATGTCGTTGCCTCTCATGTGGACTGTTTCGCTTCCGGGAACTGCGTCAGGAACCAGCGGCGGACATACATGTATGCGCTATTGTGCATCCGAGCCATCTGCCGCACGGCATCAAACTCTTCCACCAGTTTCGCAGCATTGCTTTGACGATGGATATAGTCCAGCATATCGTTGTAGGTAGGCATGAACTGCGGCTTGCGAGATGCGACCGTCTTGACTTTGACGGTGAAATCCGGATGCTGCTTGGTCAGTCGGACGAGCATTTCGTATTCGGTGGAAAAGGGAACAGAGGCCCACTTCAGAAAAAGACGGGACACAACCAGGGTACGGGTATCAAAGCACACAACACAATTCGTATTCATAATTCAAATTCCTTTCTACACCTTGTCGATTAGTTGTTCTCAGAAACGTTGTTGTTCTTGGAAGCCTGGGCTTCTTCGGCCTTCTTCTCAGCCTCGGCCTTGACTTCTGCCTTAGTCTTCGGAATGAAGAAACCTTCCTCGTCAATGTCATCCATGCTGTTATAGTTGGCGTAGTTGTTGAGGAACCAAGCCTTCAGCTTCAGGAAGGGAGCATCCTGGATTTCAGCCCAAGTGCGCATCCGCTCATACTGCTTCATACGGGCTTCACTATCACGGCAGCGCTTGATAGTTTGCTCCATGCGGGTGTAAGTGACAGTATCCCGCTTGTGTTCGTTGTCCTTCTTCAGTTCGACAATCTCCAGGCCGGGGTGGTCTTTCTGATACTGAAGAACCATCTTGTATTCGGGAGTGCCAAGGCGGGAAGCCTTCTTAACAAAGTTGGTAGTCAGGGACAGGGTGTTGGTCATGGGGTTGTAGGAGCAGCCGCGCACAGAAGTCATAGTCATTGTTTTTTCCTCCAATTTCTTTGTCGTTATGAATTAAGCAACAGAGTCGGTGTCAGAGACGGTTTCTTCAGCGGGGTAATCAGCAGGGGTGACGATGATTTCGTTATCGGAGTTGTATTCAGGCATGACGTAGAAGTTCGGGAAGGTCTGACGGAACCATTTCAGCACGCGGGCGTAACTGCCGTTCTTGCTGGCGGCCTCTTCGCGCATCGCTTCAAAGCGGGCCATGTAGAAATCGCTGTTCTCAACGCAGGTGATGTACTTTTTCATCTGCTTGTAGGACGGGGGCTTGCGCTTGCCTTCCTTCTTGGTAATGGTGCGCTGAATGATGTCGTACCCAGGGTTGTCTGTGCGGAGCTTGATGAGGAGTTTGTACTCATCAGTATCGGCGATACATGCCTTCTTGGTGAAGTCGCGGGTCAGGATGATGCTGCGGGTCATGTGGTTAACAGAGTAAGCGTTCATGGTGGGTTTCTCCTTTTCTTTTTCTTTCAGGGCTTCGGTGTTTCCCTCACCCTGTGACTATATGATAGCAAATCGAATAGGGAGATTTCTCCCCTTTCAAAATCGTTTGAGGGAAATAAAATTAGATGTGTGTTGCTAATTCTTGACAATAATAAACGATTTTCGTATCCGAACTTGCTCAGAGTCTCTTGAAGTAGTACTCATCTTTAAGAAAGTTGCTCCATTCTTCTTCCAACTTGCTGAAAGTTCTTCCCATCTGCGAAAAAGTTGAAGGCGACTTGCTGTTTCTGCAAGCCGCCTTCTCTTATAGGTTCCTGAGTACGCCAGTCTGCCGGGCCGCCACCAATACCTCGTCATCCCGTATACCGTTGAGGTACTTCTGCGTGATGCCGATATTCTCATGCCCCAGCAAACGGGACAGGGAGTAAATGTCCAGTCCGTTTTTCAACTGAAGGTGCGCAAATGTGTGCCTGCATGTGTGCGGCGACACCCGTATGTCCTTCCTCACATTGACCGCAGCCGCCGTTTGCTTCATCATCTTGGCAACAGATTCCTGCGTCATCGCCTTGCCGCGATAGGACAGGAAGAAGTAGGCTTGCGGCGTAGTGTTCTTCATCTCAAAGTAGTTATCCCGCGCGATGCGGTACTTCATCAGCATACGCGCCAGGTAGGGAGAGCAGGGAACCACGCGCTCCTTGCTGCCCTTACCCCATACCACCACATGCCCATCCCGGATTTGCTCGTCCTTCATGGTCATCACTTCGGTCAGACGCATGCCGGTATCAAAGAAGAGCGCCAGCATGGCCTTGTTCCGCATGCTGATGAAGTCATGCCCGTTGTGGAAGTTCAGCATCTTCAGCACTTCTTCCTCATTGAAGGTACGAATCAGTACCTTCGGTTGCCGTACGTTCTTGACCTTGGCGGCGGGACTGGTCTTCAGGTATTCCTCCTCCACGCAATAGCGGAAGAAGGTTTTAAACACCTTCAGCAGGTCATTGATGTACTGCGGCTTGCGGCCCAGGTCTTCCTTCTCCAACAGGAATCGCTTCAGGTGGGCGGGCTTCACATCCTCCAGCCGGGTGATGCCGCACTCGTCCTCCAGGTATTGACGAAGATAACGCAAATGCCTATCGTAGTTGTCAATCGTCCCCTGGGAAAGCCTCCTGACCTTGCATTCCAGCTCATACTCCATGATAGCATCCTTTAACAGCAACAAAAACCCCTCTTTCTTTGACAAAATGCCAACAGAAAGAGGGGAAAACGCCTATATGACTCATCCTGCAAACCGTAGGAACGGTTACAGAACTCGCTTAGTTGTTTATCAAGGTCGCGAGAAAACTCACTTTCTCACTGAACCCGCAAAGCCTTGTAATTCCTGAATTACAGCTCAGCGAAGTACTTGATGGTGCGGACCATCTGAGAGGTGTAGGAGTTCTCGTTGTCGTACCAGGACACGACCTGCACCTGGTAGGTGTCGTCGTCGATCTTGGCGACCATGGTCTGGGTGGCGTCGAACAGGGAGCCGTAGGTCATGCCGATGATGTCGGAGGACACCAGCTGCTCCTCAGTGTAGCCGTAGGAAGCGGAAGCGGCAGCCTTCATGGCGGCGTTGATGGACTCCTTGGTCACATCCTGGCCCTTAACGACGGCAACCAGCAGGGTGGTGGAGCCGGTGCAGACGGGCACGCGC